>DASSCU010000058.1 GCA_035697485.1 Actinomycetota bacterium | reverse complement strand
CAGACGTTCTCGCGTTGGCTTCGGGCCGAGTTGCTGGGGTATCTCCGCTGCCCCGAGGACGTTCGGGATGCAGTGCGTGAGCGCCTACGCCAGGATTCGACGTTCACGGACTGGTGCGACCTGCTCGACGAACTCGAGGCGGGCGGTGAGGTGATGCGGCAAGCCGTGCGCGACTCGCTCGAGGCGACCACGAGTCCGGTTCTCTAACGCGGCCATCCGCACAGCTCGATGATCCGCTCGTACAGGTCGAACGTGGTGTGCAGCTCACCGGCTTCGAGGAGCGGTACTCCCAGAGCGTGAGGTGCAGCCGTCCCGCCGTCTCACGTCGCGGACCCCATCCGCCCCCGATCTCGTGGAAGGTGCTGAACGATGATCGGGAGCATGGCTCAGGCTAGCCCGTCTGTCGGACCGCACGCAGGGGGTTACACGAGGCCGGGATGAGGTCTAGCCTTGGGGTCACGACGAAGCTCCGAATCGGTCGGGCCTTTCACACGGACAATCTGGAGGTCCGCGACCTAGGACAACCCGTCGGACGTAGTGGCCCCTGGGTTCTCCGTCGCTCGGGGGTCCCTGCGTGTCTCGACCATTCCAGCCTCGCTCGCCCGATGACCCCGTGTCCACGTGACCTCGCGATGGTTGCCCCCCGACCTTAGCCGGAAAGAGAAACGCGGATCACCCGCGGTCGTTTCGCAGCCGGGTTGTGCAGTGCTCAGCGGCGTTTGAAGTCTCGCAGGAAGAGCGCGAGGAACATTCCCACGACGAGGCCAGCGCCCCAGCGAGCATGGTGCTCTACGTGCCTGCGTGAGCCGCAGCCTGGGTGGCCTGTGCTCCGGCCAGCGCCGCGCCCTGCACGGCCTGACCGACTTCCAGGGCCCTTTGACCTCGACCTGCAGCTGACTGATTGTCTTCTGAAGTTGCCATCGCGAGTGCCCCTGTCTCGATCGGATCGGCGATCATCGTCGTGCTCGGTGGTCGTCAACGTCGCGCATCCACGTTGGCGTCGGTGCGGTCGCGCCGGATGTCGGTGCGGTCGCGCCGGACGTGGTCGTCTCGACGCTTGAGTCCGAACAGTCCGGCAAGGCCGAGCAGCCCAACGAGGCCGAACAGACCCGTGTCGCCGTTGTCGTTCGTTGCTTCCTCGACAACGTCCGTACCAGTATCTTGCGCTAGGCCACCGATGCCGTGCCCAGTGACAACACGGGGGCGCCGTGATCGCTGTGAGTGCTCGCTTCTATGGAAACCCTCCGTCGTGGACGACCAACTGCTGTCGTCCGTCACTCTGGACTACCCCGCCTCTGTCTCCGAACGACAATCGACAGAACCGCGGAGATCGTCGAAATCATGGTTGGACGAGTGTCCCTTACCAGCGCAACCCAACGCAGCTCGCACCCGCATAACGCTGTGACCTGCGACGATGGGTGGATATGGACAACCCCTACGGTTCGCTCGATCCCGACCGTGGCCGCGGCGACGAGACCGCCGATCGGCCGGTTGACGATGCGCCGCCTCTCCTGTACCCGGAGGCTGGGACGCTGGCGACGCTGCTGCGCGGGGCGCGCAGGCGGTGCCCGCGATGTGGCGACCGAGACACGTTCGTGTCGTGGTTCGTGATGCGGACGACGTGCCCTCGGTGCGAGTGGCGGTTCGAGAAGGAACAGGGCGGCTACCTCGGGGCCATGGTCCTCAACTACGTCGTCGGCATCGGCCTGTGGATCGTCGTGCTCGTCGTCGGTCTCGCCTTGACGGTGCCCGACGTGCCCGTGCTTCCTCTCACGATCGCCAGCGTGCTCGTGCTCGTGCTCGTGCCGCTCGCGTTCTATCCTCGGTCGAAGACGGTCTGGGCGGCCGTGGAGTACCTCGTGCTGCGCGGCGACCCCGACTACCACGCCCCTCGCCACCGGGACCCGCGGGCGAAGGGTCTGGAGTGATCCACCCGGGGTGGCCTCCGTGACGGACGCCGTCATCGGGACGATGACCGCACTCGCCCTCTCGACCGCGGCGGGCCTCAACGCCTACCTGCCGCTGCTGGTCCTCGGGGGCCTCGCACGCTGGACCGACCTGATCACGCTCGACGCTCCGTACGACGCGCTCTCAGACCCCGGCGTGATGCTCGCGATCGCAGTGATCGCCGTGGTGGACTTCGTCGGCGACAAGGTTCCTGCGATCGACTCGGTGCTGCACGCGATCGGCGTGGTGGTGGCACCGATCGCGGGCGCGTTGCTGGCCCTCGCCGTGACCGGCAACGACGCCGTCGACCCCGCGTTCGCGGTGGTGCTCGGCGTCGCCGCGGCGGGCGCGACCCACGGGGCCCGCTCGATCGTGCGCCCGGCATCGACGGCCCTCACCGGTGGTGCCGGCAACCCGGTGCTCTCGCTCGGCGAGGATGCGATCTCGACCCTGCTGTCGTTCAGCGCGGTCATCGTGCCTTTGGTGGCGTTCCTGATGGTGCTGTTCCTGTTCGGGATGCTCTTCTGGGGCGTACGACGGGCGTGGCGACGACGCCGTGGCCGGGGCGGAGGAGCAGAGACGGTGCTCCTTCCGCCCGGCGGGCCGCCGGAGCGACCGGACGGTCACGGCTCGACGTAGCGCCTCAGGGACTCGAGCCTCGAGTCCCAATCGGCGCCGACGTCGATCATCCAACCCATCGCCTCGGTGAGGGGGCCGGGCGTGAGCCGGTACATTCGGCTGCGCCCGTCGGCGCTCGCACTCACGAGGCCGGCCTGCTCGAGCGCCGCGAGATGCTTGGCCACCGCCTGACGGGTGACGGGGAGGTCCTCTGCGAGCCGCGCGAGCGTCGTCGGCCCGCCGTCGGACAGGCAGACGATCACGGATCGGCGCGTGGGATCGGACAACGCCGAGAAGACCCGGTCGACGCGGTCGCGGGTCACGCCGCGCCCCTCCCCGATGTCTGCCGGCCCGAGCCCAACGCGACCGGACGCGCCGGCATCGGGGCGTGCGACTCCACGATGTGGACACGGGTTGCCCCGTCACCGACCGGTGACAGCGAGATCTCGACCCGTGTGGGGTCGCCGACGGCGAGGTTGAGGCCGGCGCCCGCGATGCGTCGCCATCGGAAGACGAATCGTCGAGGAGCCTCGACCCGCTCCACGAGGCCGCGACTGGTCGAGCGGTCGGGCCAGCGGACCAGGACCGGCCGACCCGGCCGAGGATCGATCTCGACCTCGCCTCCCAGCCACGCTTCGAGGCCGTCGGCCGTGGAGATCGCAGGCCACAGCGCCTCGACCGTGGCCCGGATCGTCAACGTCCGGTCGATGCATCGATCGGGTCTGCTCATCTCGCGTCCTTCGACGTCCGGCGGTCCGACAGCTTGGCAACCGTATGGTTGCCAAGTCATCGACACTCCGCTACGGTCGACTGGCAACCGTGCGGTTGCATCCTACCGCGAAGGAGGCCGGTCATGTCCAGCCGAAGCTCCGCCCCGTTCCAGACCCTCGTGCCGAGCGTCGTCGAGGCGTCGGATCGCGGGGAGCGCATGTACGACATCTACTCGCGTCTGCTGCGCGAGCGCATCGTGTTCCTCGGCACCCCCATCGACGACGACGTCGCGAACCTGATCGTCGCCCAGATGCTGTTCCTGCAGTCGGAGGACCCGGATAAGGAGATCGCGATGTGCATCAACTCCCCCGGCGGTTCGACCACGGCGATGTTCGGCATCTACGACACGATGCAGTTCCTCCGCTGTCCCGTCGCGACCTACTGCGTGGGCCAGGCGGCGAGCGCGGGCGCGTTCCTGCTCGCGACCGGAAGCCCGAGACGGCGGTTCGCGCTGCCGAACTCCCGCGTGCTGCTCCACCAGCCCCACGGGGGCATGGAGGGCCAGTCGTCCGACCTCGAGATCCACGCCCGCGAGATCGTGCGCATGCGCAGGCGCGCCGACGAGATCCTCGCAGAGCACACGGGACAACCGGTGGAGAAGATCATCGTCGACACCGACCGCGACTTCATCCTCACGGCGGAGGAGGCGAGGGCCTACGGGGTGGTCGACCATGTGATCGCGAGCGTGCCGACGGCGGCCCGGTTCGCAGCGGGCGTCGCGACCCCGGTTCCCGCCGTCGACGCGGGCTCAACGAGCGACGCGCTCACGATCGGCGACTGGAGCGAGGGCCACGGGTCGAAGGATCCAGAACGGGCGGAGGTCAGGCGCCGGGCACGTCGATGACCGCACGGGCGCTGGCACGCGCCGTGAGACCGTCGGCGGCCAGGAACATCGGACCGACCTCGACCTCGACCTCGACCGCCGCGGCGAGGGTGCCAGACGCACACTCGCACGAGACGAGCGTGGCGCCGTTGCGCGTGGCGTAGTCGTCGGCGAGCTCGACCGGCGTGCGACCACCTGGCAACGCGAGCTCCTGGGCAGCGGCGAGAGCCGCGGCGTCGGCCGCGGCTCTCGCTCGTGCACGGGCCACCAACGCCTTCCCCACGTCGGCGACGCCGAGCGATGCGACCAGGGCGACCGTCGCAACCCCGGCCACCACGATCGAGACAGAGCCACCCTGCGAACGGTCACGACCGATCACGTGAACTCCTGGCGGTCGGTCGCCTGGGCATGCATCGACACGCCGGACGGGAATAGCCACGCTACGAACGGCACCCGGATCGAAGCGACGTAGGTGAGGGAGACCGTCACCGGCTCGCCGCGGGCGCCCGGGCGGGCGACCGCCAGCGAGACCGCGCTCTCGTCGAGTGCGGGAGCCGCCCGCAGCACCGCGTCCCGCACGGCGTCATCGCCCGGCTCGATGGCGGCGGTGCGCGCCCCGGAGCGCACCGCCGACTCCACGAGCAGCCGATCACGCACGAGCAGACCGACCTGCACGAGGGCGAGCACGATCGCCAGCACGATCGGCAGGACCAGGGCGAACTCCACGGCCGCGGTGCCGCTCTGACCTCGTCCGCGGACCGGTCTATGCGCCGTTCGCATCTCCGATCACCTGGTCGATCACCTGATCGAAGAACGCGGGCAGCCGCCCGGACGAACGCGCCCACGCGATCAGGACGACGGCGACGGCGGCCGCCGCCAAGATCACGAGCGCATACTCCGCCGTCGTCTGTCCTTCCTCTCGCCGAAGCTGATGACGCACGAACCACGCTGCGTCGAACCACAGGGTGTTCAGCACCTGCAACATGCACCTCCTTGAGCTAGCCGATGGATCGCACGGTGGTCAGCAACACGGGCACCACCGTGAGGAGGAGGAACGCGGGGAGGACGAGGAACACCAGCGGGAAGAGCATCTTCACGGGAGCGGTACGGGCGCGCTCCGAGGTGGCCGCCCGCCGTGCCTGTCGCACCGATGCCGCAAGCTCCGAGGTGGCCTGGGCCAACGAGGCACCGAGCGACTCGGTACGGGTGAGCGCGGCGACCGCACGACGGAGGTCGGGGAGGTCGAGACGATCGGCGAGCGCTTCGAGCTCGTCCCTCCAGCGGGCGCCGAGGTCGACGGCGCGGACCGTCGCACGCACCTCGTCGGCGAGCGGTCCCGCGAGCCCGTCGGTGGCACGCCGGAGTGCGAGCGGAGCGGCCAGTCCGGCGGACGATCCCGCCGCGAGCAGGTCGAGGAGCTGAGGTACCTCCGCGTCGATGGCCGCCCGACGTCGCGTCGCCGCCCGTGAGCCGACGAACAACCGAGGGAGCCGGATACCCGAC
Source organism: Actinomycetota bacterium (assembly GCA_035697485.1). Taxonomy (NCBI): domain Bacteria; kingdom Bacillati; phylum Actinomycetota; species Actinomycetota bacterium. Next base: position 116,460 of record DASSCU010000058.1, on the reverse strand, counting down.
GAAGGGTCGCCACCCAGTGCCACCGTCGAGGGTCGCCCGCCGAGCCTGAGCGCTGGGCGGTCGCGGATCGCGCGATTCACCCCGGCGACCGAACACGCGACCGCCGTCACGAGCAGACCCGAGGCGAGCGCGGAGGTCACCGTACCTCCAGCAGGTGCCGGATCCACAGGAAGGCCAGGCCCTCGAGCACAAAGCCGAGCGAGATCGCGGCGAGGCCGGTGGCTGAACGGAACGCTCCTTCGATCTCCGTGCGCGACGTGAGCCAGAGGAACGCGAAGAACCCGAATGGCAGCACGCCGAGGATCATGCCGGAGAGACGAGCCTGGGCAGTGAGCGCCCTCACCTCCCCCACGGCGGCACGTCGCTCTCGGAGCGTTGCCGTTACCTCGTCGAGGACGGTGGGGAGATCGCCGCCGCTACGGCGATGCAAGGTCAGCACTCCTGCGAGAAGGCGAGCATCGTCGGTATCGACCTTGCGGGTCCACGCCGCGACCGCCTCATCGAGGGGCACGCCGAGCTCGATGGATCGATCGAGCGCGCGCAGCGAGTCGCGAAGCGGGGGACGCGCCTCGGACGCGGCGAACGAGAGCGCCTGCGGGACGGAACGGCCCGCCCGGATCGCGGCGGTGATCGACGCGACCGCATCGACCAGCTGTTCGTCGAGCTCGGCGGCGGCGGCTCGGGCGCGGCGACGCTGGCGGAGCCGCCAGAGGACCAGACCCGCGGCAGCGCCCCCGATCGTCGACGCCAAGCCCGATGCGATGAAGCCGATCGCTGCGCCGATCGAGGCCCAGATCGCCCAGCCCGGCGGCGCGGCCACTCCGCTCCTTCGAGCGGGTGGCCGAAGGTCCCCGAGGCCGAGGTGGCCGCGACGGACCGACCGCGACCCGCGCTCGGCGAGCCAGGCAGCGAGCCCCAGGAGCGTGATGGCCAGCGCGCTCATCGGTCCTCCTCGGGCGCGAACATCCAATCGGCGACGTCCTCGCCGCGGTCCGCCAGGGTCGTCGTGATCGACGGCACTGTGCCGGTCGCCTCGAAGTGCCCGTCGGCCCCCTCGCGCGGGCGGTACCGGAAGACCGGGGTCACGATCGGCTCGGCGCGCCGGGTGCCCTCGACGGCGGCGATCTCCCAGACCACTCGCCGGCCTCCGCGGAGTCGGGCGAGGTGCACCACCACGTCGATCGCGGCGGCCACCTGGTTGCGGACGTGGGCGGCCGGGAGATCGACGTCGGACATCATCGCCATCGTCTCGAGGCGCCACAGCAGGTGCCGGCAGGAGTTCGCGTGCGCCGTGGAGAGCGACCCCTCGTGGCCGGTGTTCATGGCCTGCAGCATGTCGAGCGCCTCGCCGCCGCGGACCTCCCCGACGATGATGCGGTCGGGCCGCATGCGCAGCGCGTTGCGCACGAGGTCACGGACCGTGACCTGTCCCTTGCCCTCTACGTTGGCCGGACGAGCCTCGAGCGCGACCACGTGTGGCTTCGCCAGCCGGAGTTCGGCGGCATCCTCGATCGTGATCAGGCGCTCGCCGTCGGGGATGAAGCTGCTGAGCACGCCGAGCAGCGTCGTCTTGCCGCTGCCCGCTCCCCCGCTCACGATCACGTTGGCACGGCCCCGCACGCACGCCGCCAGGAACGCCAGCATGCGCCGACCCATCGTGCCGCCGCCGACCAGATCGGTCGCGCTGAACGGGACGCGGGAGAATGTGCGGATCGTCACCGCAGGACCGCGGAGCGAGAGGGGCGGCACGATCGCGTGGACCCTCGAACCATCCGGAAGTCGCGCATCCGCCCAAGGCGATGATTCGTCGACCCGAAGGCCCAAGGGTCCCACGATGCGTTCGATCAGATGCAGGACGGCCTCCTCCCCCTCGAATAGACCGTCCGGCGCCCTCTCGATGCGCCCCCCTCGCTCCACGTACACGTCGTCGGGCCCGTTGACCATGACCTCGGTCACCTCGGGGTCTTGCAGCAGGAATTCGATGGGACCGAACCCGACGACCTCGTCTGACACCTCGTTGACCATGCGGGTGAGCTCGCGCTGGGGCAGGATCGCTCCGGTGGCCCGGAGGAGCTCCAGCGCCTCGTCACGGACGTGCAACCGGCGCTCGGTGCGGGGCGCCGTCGCCAAGCCGCGCGCATCCACCCGTCGGCGTAGGTCCTCGCGCAGTTGCCGGCGCATCGTCGCCAGGGGATCCGCGCTCACGACCCCGCTCCCACGTCGACCCTCACGCTGCTCCCTTCCCATGTCGAACACATCGCCGAGCCATGAGGGAGAGGTGCATCCGGCCGCGACCTGCCAGCGCGCCCGGGGGATGGGGGAACCCTAGCGGCCGAGGCGGCGGCGCGTGAATCCCCAACCTGGCGGATTCGTGATCGTGGTCGGGGGACGGGACGGTGCGGGTCCAGGGGATGCAACGCTTGTCCGGTTCGTACGCTCGCCCGATGCTCGGCCGTGACGCCCGAGGATGACCCATCACGCGTCTCCCGTTTCGAGCAGGCGGTCGGCAAGGGTGACGAAAGCGCGACCGACGCGGCCCCTCGGGGGCACGAGCCGGCCGCGATCCTGAGCCCGCGGCACCGCCCGGTCCGCGGGCACCACCGCCAGGGGCACGGCCCCGAAGACCCGTTCGACGTCACCAGGGGTGATCTCGCCGCGACGTGCTCGGTTCACGACGAAGCCGGCTCGAGCCTTCACACGCAACGGCGTGACGACCTCGAGTGCCCGGGTGGCCGCGCGGAACGACTGCACGTCGAGCGCGAGCACCTCGAGCACGTGGTCGGCGGCCTCGAGCATGGCCACGCTGACGTCGCCGATCTCCCTCGGAAGCGAGATCACGACGGCGTCGCACGAGCCGGCAGCCACGCGAACGATCGCCGACAGATCGCCTGGCGTCACGAGCGAGGCCCGCTCGGCGGCCGGTGGCGCGAGCACCCGGAAGCCGCTCGGGTGCCTCCAGAGGGCGTCGTCGAGATGCGCCGGGGTCAGCTCGTGCACGAGCGGAAGGAGGTCTGCGATCGTATGCACCTCGTCGTCGGGAAGTCCGGTCGCCGAGGAGACATCTCCGTACGTCGGGTCGGCGTCGAGGAGGACGCACTCGAGGCCCCGTCGGGCGAAGGCCTGCGCCAGGTGGGACGCCACGAAGGTCGCCCCCACCCCGCCGCGGGCGCCGTGCACGGCCACGATCGTCGCGCGCTTCTCGTCGACGAACGTCTCGGGTATCGTTGCGGCGGTCGCGCCCGCGAGCTCGTCGCGCTCACCGGGCCAGAGGTAGAACCCGCTCGCACCGGCTCTGATCGCGGCCCGGAGCGATGCGACCGTCTCCCGCGTGTCGAGCGCGAGCACCGTCGGTCCACGGACCGCCGCCGGCTCCACCAGCGAGGGCTGCGCCACGACCGCATCGGGCTCGAGCTGACGGACGGCCTCGATCAGTTGTCGGTCGTCAGCGGCGGTGCCGACGACGCGCGCGCTGCCCGTGCGGTCGAGGAAGTGCATGACCTCCTCGGCGACGTCGTTGGCCTCCAGGGCGAGCACCACCCGTGCGACCTGCTCCATGCGAAGTTTCCCCCTCCGAGACCGATGTGACGCGACATCGTGAGGGGGAGAATCGAGCGAGGGGGTCGGCGACCGGTTCGCATCGAGGTCGCCGAAGGAGATGCGAAGTTACTCGTCGGTGACGGGTCGGTCCATCCCCGAGGAGGAGGATTCCGACGGCCGCGCCGGGGACGACGCCCTCGACGACCGGAGGACGCGAGCGTGATGGGCATCACGCTCACAGATCCCCCCGTCGTCGGCGGGCATCGCCGGCGGCACGCTTGCCAGGCGGGGGTGAGGACGGTCAGAGTGAACCTTCCCCCCGCATGTGTGCCCGCTCGAGCGAGGAGGTCACGGTGCCTGGTCCGTATGAAGGAGTCCATGGGTTCGTGTTCCTGTACGAGGGTGACCCGAGGCAGCCGTCGGAGGTGATCGACGACCTCCTCCAGCACCTCGATCCCGACTACGGCCCGGTGTTCTTCGCCTCGACGTTCGACGGGGACTTCGCGGGCTTCGCCCACTTCGCGGCCGACGACCTCGAGGGCCTGGTGAACTTCACCGGGTCCACGCTCTTCGACGCTGGGATCCGGTCGGATTACGCGGCCGAGGGGTCCGTCTTCCAGAGCGCGATCGGGCTGAAAGGCCCGAAGCGAAAGAGCCCGCGCTTCTGCGCGATCTGCCGGGTCCGCACGAACGACCGACCGATGGACGTCATGGTCGCGATCGCCGAGGAGTTCGGCGACGAGAAGCCGTTCATCGGCGCCTCGCGCGTGATCGCCCGCTTCCCGCTCCTGGTGGAGCTCGGCTCCGACGACGAGTCGGGTCTCGCCGAGGCGATCGAGCGACTGGGGAACGTCCCGGGGGTCCACGCCATGAAGGTGGGCACGACCGATACCAAGAAGGCAGACGCGCCAGCCACGTGACTGAGACCCGCGGAGAGCGCAAGCTCGTCACCCTGCTGTTCTCCGACCTGACCGGATACACGGCCCTCGCCGCGTCGCTGGACCCCGAAGAGGTCTTCTCCTTCATCCAGCCGACGATGGTCGAACTCCAGCGAGTGGTCGAGGACCACGGTGGGACCGTGCCCCAGGTGCAGGGCGACGGCTTCATGGCGATCTTCGGAGTCCCCGCCGCGCACGAGGACGATGCCGAGCGCGCCGTACGCGCCGCTTTGGCCGTGCGCGACCGCGTCCGCGAGCTGAACGAGGGCCGTTCCGGACTGGCGATCCCCGAGGTGCATTCGGGCGTGAACTCCGGCGAGGTGATGGTCGGTCCGGCGCCCGAGGCCTCCGGTATCGCCGTCGTCGGCGACGTCGTTAACACCGCCTCCCGCCTCGCCGACCTGGCACCGCCGGGCGCCGTGCTCGTGGAGGAGCAGACCTGGCGCAGGACGAGACACGCGATCCGCTACGGACCGCGACGCTCGTACGCAGCGAAAGGCAAGCCCCGACCGGTGGCGGCTTATGAGGCCCGGACACCGAGGACACCGTTCCCGGCAGGTCGGGCGACGCCGTCCCTCGGGGCAGAGTTCGTCGACCGGGAAGGGCCGCTCGAGCGACTGTCGGCCGAGCTCCGCGCCGTGCGGGAGGATCGCCGAGCGCGCGTCGTGATCGTCAGCGCGGAACCGGGAGCGGGCAAGACCCGACTGGCGTCCGAATTCACCGGGCGCGATCCTGACGTGCTCGTCCTCGCCGGGCGAGCGACCGCCTACGGCGCGAGCCTGGCGTTGTCACCCCTGGCCGCCGCCATCGGAGAGATCGCCGGGGTCGGACCGGGGTCGACGGCCGCCGACCGGCGGATCCGTGCCCTCGCGAAGCGGGTGACGACCGGGGTCGATGTCCGGCACGTGACACGAGGGCTGTCGATGCTCCTCGGCGTCAGCGATCGCTTCGAGAGCCACGGATCGCGCGGCACCGAGGACGCCATCGCCGCGGCGCGGACGGTGCTGGAGGGGCTCGCGAGGGAGCGCACGGTCGTCGTCGTGCTCGACGACCTCCACTGGGCAGATCCGGCGGTCGTCAACGCACTCGCGGCGGTCGCCACCGACCCCTGGGCCGGACCGATCCTGTTCATGGGCCTCACGCGGTCTGATTCCCCCCTCGACCTCGGCGCCGCGACGAGGATCGAGCTCGATGCGATCCCGGACGACGCGATGGGTGAGCTGACCTCGCTGGCCCTGGGACGGAAGTCGTTCACCTCGGCGCTCCGCCGGATCGTGACACGCGCCGGTGGGAACCCGCTGTTCCTCGAGGAGAGCCTGAGCATGCTCGTGGACGCAGGCGCGCTCGTCTCGACGGCTTCGGGATGGTCCGTCATCGATCCCGAGATGCTCGACCGGGTGCCGACGACGGTGCGCGCCATGATCGCCGCGCGATTGGACGGGCTGCCACCAGCCGAGAAGCGCGTGCTCCAGTGCGCCTCGGTCACCGGCGAGCTCACGTGGGACCGGCTCCTCGAACGCCTGATCCCGGAGGCCGACGTCCGAACGGCGGTGCGAAGCCTCCTCGCCCGGGACCTCCTCCGGCGGCGCCGAGGCTCGCACGCCACGAGCTCGAACGAGTTCGTCTTCAAGCATGCCCTGATCCGCGACGTCGCCTACGGTTCCCTGCCGCGCGAGGAACGAGCCCGCCTCCATGTCGAGGTCGCAGACTGGCTCTCGCACGGCGCCAACATGCCGCGCGAGCCCGTCGACGATCTCGCGCACCACTACGCGGAAGCCTGGCGCCTCTCAGGATCGATGACCGCGACGACGGTTCCCGACGGTCTGGCCCGGGCTGCCTCGCTGTATCTCGGACGATGGGCCGACGAGACGCTCGAGTACCAGGCCCTGGCGGCCGAGTCGCTCTACGCACGGGCGATCGAGGTGGATACCGCGGCTCCCGACGATGTCGAGCCGGAGCTGCGGGCCCGCCACGCGATCGGACGCGCCGAGTGCCTGATCGAGCTGGGACGACATCGCGAGGCTGAGCGGGCGGCCACGCACGCGCGTGAACTCGCCGAGGGGCTCGACGACGAGCGGCTGGGCGCCCGCGCGCTCGTGGCGCTCGGGCGCGTCGAATCCGACGTGGGCGATGACGACCGGGCCGAAGAACTGCTGGAGCGGGCTCTCACATCCTTCCGAGCGGCAGGCGACACGTCAGGTGAGGCGTGGGCGACCCACCGGCTCTCGGAGATCTCGACCCGGACCGACTACGCGGAGGGGTTGGCGTACCTGCGCAGGGCCTACCAGCTCTTCGAGGAGGCGGGCGATCGCTGGGGGCGTGTCATCGCGGCGCAGGACCTCGCTTACATGCTCAGCACGATCGGAGGCGAGGAGTTCCACCGCTGGTACCGCATGGCCAAGCAGCTCGTCGAAGGCGACGGCGACCTGCGATCTCGCGCCGAGCTGCTCCGTACCCTGGGGTACTTCCGCTACTACTGCGGGCAACACGCCGAAGCGATCACGATCATGCGGGAGGCCCGGCCGCTCACGATCGCGGCCGGTGACCGCTACGCGGAAGCCGACACGCTGCTCATCGAGGCCCTCGCGGCCGCCGCGGCCTGCCCACCGACGGAGGCGGCGAACGCAGCCGCGGCCGCGGTGGCGTTCGGGCGGGAGATCCACTCGGCTCGCGTGCAGGCGCTGGGGCGCGCCGCGCAGGCGCGGGCCGCGTTGCGTTCGGGCGACCCCCGCGGTGCGACTCGGCACCTGGCGACGTGCCGCCGTGGACTCGAGCGGTTCGGCGCGAGCACGGAGATGCTGGAGGCAGACCTCGCGGCCGCGGAGGTGCAGCTGGATCGAGGAGCGTGGGGCAGGGTCCGCAAGCCCGCCGACGCGGGAACCGTGGCGTCCAGGGCGAGCGGCGAGCGCCTGATCGAACCCGTCGGGGTGCTGCTCGTCGGCCGTGCGGCACTCGGGGCGGGCCGGGTGGGCACAGCGTTCGAGGCTCTGGAGGGGGCCGTCGCGCTGGCGCGAGCAGCGGGAGCCAGCGGCACGCTCTCGATCGCCCGAGCCGCTCGAGATCAGGCGGTGCTGCTGTCGGGACGGACGCCGCGCGGGAACCGCAGGCCTGGATCCGGCACCGTGGTGGAGGCGATCGAGGCCGAGAACCACGGGCTCGCGTCGATGATGGACGGCGGGAACGAGGAGGCGGCGGCGGCGCTCCGCGAAGCCGTGGAACGTTGGAGCGAGCTCGGATGGACGTCATGGCTCGCTCGGGCGTTGAGCATCCGCGGGGAAGCCCTTCGACGCGACGGCGATCGCGCTCGCGCGGGCTCGGCGCGGGCGAGGGCTCGAAGGGTGCTCGATCGCCTCGAGACCCCCGAGGGAGGTCGAGACGCGATCCTCGCGCCGCTGGCATCCCGCTCTGCCGAAGCGAGCGGCGGCTCAGCCCCAGGCTAGATGCGCTCCGGCAAGACCTCGTCCGAGCTGCCGATGTTCCGGCGGCGGCGACGGCCGGCAAGCACGAACGCGAGTGCGGACAACGCGACGGCGACGGTGGCCGCCGCCCAGGGCCGGACGCTCAGACGCCCGGCTGCTTCCTCGGCCGCTGTTTCCGCGGCAGCGTCTTGCTGCTCGAGGGTCCTCACCTGGGCGGTCAGCCTCGATCGCGCTGCCTCGCTCTCATCGAGGGCGTCCGAGAGCGAAGCGAGCTCCTCTTCGGCGCCCCTCTCACCCTTGCGTAGCTCGCGCTTCAGCGCCGCGAGTTGGGAGTGCAACCTGCTCACGTCGCCGAGGAGAGCGGCTTCCCGCTTCGTACCGACGACGGAGAGCACGCCGCTCACTGGCTCGCCGAACCCGTTGAGGGTGCACGGGTCGTTGCAGAGCCCGACCGAGTAGTAGTCGCCCTCGGTGTGGGGCACCGTGAACGTGACCGTCAGCTCCGTCTGATCCTTCTCCTGCTCGATCGCGAAGGTGCCGACCCGGATCGCGCCGGCCGGCAGCCCACGCCGAGGATCGATCGCCGTCCCCGGGGGCAGCACGTAGGCGAAGAACGGGCCGCGATCGATCAGGTCCATCTTACCGGCGCGGATCGAGACGTAGACGGTGCCCGTCACCTGCTCGCCGGGCAGATGGTGGGTTCCCTCGAACTCGATGTAAGCGCCTCCGTTCGCCGACGCCGAAGGCGCCGTGAGCGCCACCGCCGTGATCGTCACCAGCACCAGAGCTCGTGCGCGCATGATTGCCCCTCCTCGTGTCCTGCCGTCGACGAGCAGACCGACGAGGGGCACGTGAGGTTCCACCCCGGGCACGCATGGAACCGATCCGGACTTGGGCCGGTATGTGGGGTAGCGCGTCCGGCGGCCCGCCCTGCTCGAGGAGGAACATATGTGGATCGGCCGACTCGCAGCCCTCGCCGTCACGGTCACGGCGCTCGGCGCCTGCACCACCGATCGGGCCGCGGACCCGCCTCACGCTGGCGAACCGGCTCGCAACCACGGCGGCGTGCTGATCGCGTCGACCGGCAGCGGCGACCTCGCGATCGACGCCACGTCGGGCGCCCTGCTCGCGGGTGGCGCCGGCACGATCGCCGCGCCCGACGGGGACGCGCTCTACCGCGCGACCAGCGACGGGATGTCGACCTCGATCACGTCGGTGGACCCCCGGTCGGGCGAGACCACGGGCACTCAGCAGGTTCGCGGCGAGCTCGACGTGGCTGTGGCCTCGATCTCCGGCCGCGCGATCGCCCTCGTGGAACCGGTGCCCGGCGCGGCCCCCGGCATGCCCGTGCCCCGCGCACGGACGACGATCGTGGTCGCCGACCCCGCCGGCGGCCTCGAGCCCATGCGCTTCCGCCTCGACGGCAACTACGAGCCCGAGGCGTTCTCGATCGACGACGAGCGGCTGTTCCTGATCCAGTACCTGCCGGCCGAGACCCCGGCGGTCTACCGTGTGGTCGTGCTCGAGCTCGCCTCCGGCGAGGTGCGGCCCGTGCACGGACGGTTCAAGACCCCGCCGCAGCGCATGCCCGGGGTGCGGCTCGGCCAGGTGTTCGACCCGGTCACGTCGCAGATGTACACGCTGTACTCGAACCGACCCGGCGCCTACGCAGACGCCTACGAGGACACAGGCGGCACGAACCCCTATGGCGGCGCTTCCTATGGCGGCGACCCAGGCGTCTCTGATGACTCCAGCGGGTCAGGTGGTGACGGGGAGGGATCCGGCTCCAGTGGCTACTGGCCGGAGGAGACGTTCGTGCACGTGCTGAACCTGCGTCGGGGCTGGGCCTTCTGCGCAGGTCTTCCCGAGGTGATGTGGGGCGGCGCCGCGAGCGATCAGGCGATCGCCGCATCGCCCGACGGGCGGTCGCTCTACGTGGTCGATGCACGGCAGGGCCTCGTCGCCGTGATGGATACGGAGACCCTCGAGGTCGAACGCACCGGCCGGGTTGACCTCGGCACGGTCGAAGGGCGAACGACGGTCGTGATGAGCCACGACGGGGGCACGCTCTTCGTGGCCTCGGCAGCCGATGACCGTCCGCTGTTCGCGATCGATACGGTGTCTCTGACACTCGCCGAGCGTTGGACCGCACCCGGCCCGATCTCCGGGCTGGGCATGTCCCTCGACGGCACGGACCTCTTCGCGGCGGTCGGGGAGCGGATCGACGTCCTCGACGTCGGCACGGGCGACGCCGTCGCGTCCGTGCCCACCCCCGGGCTCGCGCCGATCGTCTCCCTCGATCCGCTCCCAGACTGAACCGCGCTGCCGGGTGCCGGGATCCGCACGGGGCGAGGCGCAGGGAACCTTCCCGCCCTTGCGCCCGTCCCCTCGCAGAGGGCCTGCCGACAGGCCTACGCTTGTGTGGCCGACGGGACCGACCGAGGAACCCAGCGAGCGAACGCTCGAGGGACCGAGAGGAGACGGGTGCGCGACGCCGACCCGCGCACGCTGGACCGAGCGCGTCGCGGCGACGCGGCCGCGTTCGAGCAACTCGTCCGCGAGTACCAGGCCGACGTGTATCGGTTCGCCTGGCATCTCACGCGCGACCCGGAGCTCGCAGCCGACGTCACCCAGGACGCGTTCCTCCGGGCGTTCCGCTTCCTCGACGGATTCCGTGGCGACCGGAAGTTCGGATCGTGGTTGTTCAGCATCACGAGGAACTGCGCGATGGACTCACTCAGGGCGCGGCGGTTCCCGCTCGTGCACGACGGCGACCGAGAGGTCGAGGGCGCGGTCGCCGACGCGACGTCTCACGCCGTGCTCGAAGAGGCGTTGCGCTCGATCTCCGACGAGCACCGGGAGGTGTTCCTGCTCGTGGAGGTGTTCGGGCTCAACTATCAGGAGGCCGCCGACGTGCTCACGGTCGCGCCGGGAACGGTGAAGAGCCGCATGTTCCGGGCCCGGCAGGCCCTGTGCGCGGCGATGGCCGAGGACGAGAACGCTGCATCGGCCGAGGCGACGACGAAGGGACCAGCCCGGGGGAGACGGCGATGAACTGTGATCGGGTGCAGCTCGCGCTCTCGGCCCGGATGGACGGCGAACACGTCGGCGGCCTCCGAGGGAGCGACGTCGACTCGCACGTCAAGGGTTGTGAGGCGTGCCACGCCTTCGCGGAAGGGTCAGCTCGGGTGCGCACCGCGGTGCGAATCCGCGTGGCGGACCCGGTGCCCGATCTGGTGGACCGCATCGTCGGCGCGCTCGAACTCGCTCCCCTCCACGAGCGAGCCGCGACCTCTACCTCCTGGTATCGCGCACCGTTGCGTCGCGTGATGCCCATGGCCGCGGCCCTCGTCGCGGGCGCAGTGATCGGCAGCGTGATCGTGGGCGGACCGTTCCGCGGGGGCGACCGTGAGGCGATCTCTGCCCAGGCCGTCGCCCAAGGCGTTCGCGCTGCCTCGCCGGGTCTCGACTCGTTCCGAGGCTCATACGACATCGTGGAACGGGGCCTCTCCCGCGAGGTGCCCGAACGACGGCTACAGATGCGAGTGGCGTTCCTCCCACCGCAACGCTTTCGCCTCGAGGTCGACGACCGCACCGTGTACCCCTCGGCAGCGTGGACCCCCACCGACATCACCTACGTCGAGGACATGCCGGCGACCTTCCTGTCCGGGCCAACGGGGTGCCCGACCGGGCTGCCCGCGGACGCCTGCCCGACGACACGAGCGACGGTCACGACCACCTCGCCGTACTCGCTCGCGGCTCCGCTTCCGGCCGACCTCGTCGTGCCGCTCCGCACCGTCGGCTCGGCGAGAGGCATCCGCGTGCTCGGCACGGAGCAGGTCGGTGGCCACGAGGTCGTGCACGTCGAGACGACGTTCGACCGGGCTGCACCGATGTTCCCGTTCCTGCGACTCGGCGGCACGTGGCGGCCGTTCTTCGGCGGTGACCGCGTGGAGCTGCTGCTCGACACGGAGTCGTGGCAGCCCGTGCGGATCATGGTCTTCCCCGCAGAAGGAATGGGGCGCCGCGAGTGGGAGCTGAGATTCGGGCTCCCGGCGGAGCCGCCGAACACGGCGATCCTCGACGTGCGAGCCTCTTCGATCGAGGCGGAGGAACCCGACCCGTCCATGTTCGAGATCCCAGGGCACGAAATGGGCGCGCTCGACATCGCGTCCCTGGCCGAACGTCTCGGCTACCGGCCAGCGACCCCGAGGTACACCGGCGCGCTCGAGCTTGCGACGGCCGTGGCGCCGGAGGGCATGGGTGCGCCGAGGTCGCTGCTCATCTACGCCGACGGCCTCGACTACCTGCGGGTGGGCCAGCAACCGGGCCGCCTCACCGGTCGCGCATTCGGACCGGTCGGCCCCGACGCCACCCGTGTGACTTTGCCGGGCGGCGGCGTCGCGTACTACGAGCCTGCCGCCGACGGGCTCGGGCGACGGCTCGCGATCCTCGGTGCCGACGCGAGCCTGTTCCTGGAGACGAACCTTTCCCTCGGAGATCTGCTCGCGATCGCGAGCTCCATGCCCGTGCGAGGGCTCCCGGCGGTAGCGCCGCGAAGGGTGACATGAGGAGTCGCCTGCGAGGAAGCGTGTGGCCCGCGACGGCGGCGATCGTCGGTCTCGCTGTCGGCGCCGCCGTCACGGTGGTCCTGCAGGGCGCGGCGACACCGAGCGCCCACGGGCCCGACGGCGTCGCACTCGTGGGAACGGGCACCAAACCGCCCGAGACGTTCCTGGTCTGGGTACCACGGGGTCTGCCGGCAGGCTTCGACGACGCGGTCGGATCCCTGCGGCGGATCGGACGGGTCACGACGGTCGCTCAGGACAACGCGTGGCTCGCCCGTTCCTGGGATGTCGACGGCGAGCCGGTCGACCGATCGCGCGGTGGATACCGTATCCCGCTCGACACGATCGCGGTCGATCCGGTGACGTTCGCGGCCTTCCTGCCGGCAGCAGACCGTCCGGTCATCGAGGCGCTGGTCGCCGGCGACGGAGTGCTCGGGGCCACGTCGGCGGTGGTGCGCGGATTGGGGCCGGGCTCCGTGCTCGGGTTCCCGGGTGGCGAGCGCGTGCGCATCGCCGCCGTGCTCCCCGACGAAGCCGTCGGCGCGGCCGAGCTGATGGTCTCCCGCGAGACCGGTCGCCGCATCGGCGTGCGGACCGACCGCTCGTTGCTGCTGCAGCCCGCGGCCGGCCGAGCCCTCCGCACCGACGCCCTCCGCGTCGCCCTCGACGACCTGCTCCCCAGCGGGCTTGGCCCCTACGGGCGGGTACAGGTTCGCGGCCAAGGCGAGACCCCCTACTTCCGGCCGGGTGACGCGGTGCTGCCGACGGTCATGCTGAAGACGCTGTTCGGCGAGTTCGCTGCCCGTCCTGAGCCCGGACGCCCAGGCTATCTCGACCTCGATCCGGCGTGGACCCAAGCCCAGATGGAGACCGCCCGCCTGCCAGTGCTCGGCCTCGTGACGTGCCACGCCTCGGTGATGCCCCAGCTGCGCGGTGCCGTGAGAGAGCTGGTGCGCCGGGGCCTCGGGAAACTGGTCGAGACCTACGACGGGTGCTTCGCGCCCCGGTTCATCGGGCGCGACCCGACGGCGATGCTCTCGCACCACTCGTGGGGGATCGCGATCGACATGAACATCGCTGGGAACTACTACGGCGTGCCCCCCGACCAAGACCCTCGACTCGTTGCGGTGATGGAGCGATGGGGATTCGCCTGGGGGGGTCGCTTCATCGTGCCCGACGGCAACCACTTCGAGTACCACCGCGCCCCGGCCCCGTAGGCTTCCCGGCGATGGGCGCCGACGCACCCGAAGGGACACGCCCGGTGAGTAGCCGCAAGACGCGCATGCCGTGGCGGCGGTGGATCTTCCTGGCGCTCGTCGCATCGTTGGGTGTCGCGTCGGTCGTTCTCACGATGTCTGGTCCGCGGAGACCGTCGGCGCCGTCCGCGGCCCGGGCCACGGATCGCGCGGGCGAGGCAGGAGCAGCGGCCGGATCCGGCGTCGCGATCGCCGCACCCGAAGCGCCCGAACCCGCGACTGTCGAGCCTCCCCCGTACTTCCTGGCCTGGACGCCCGGCGGGCTGCCGCTGGACTTCCGGGCGCAGGTGCGAACGGTCCCCGGGATCGGGTCGGCCGTGGTGGTCGCCGGCGACACGCGCTGGCTGACACGTTCCCTCGCTGCCGGCGGCGACGTGATCGACGATCCTCGAGCACCGTTCGCGATCCCGATCGACGCCTTCGCCGTGAACCCGGTCGAGGTCGCCCCCTTCCTCCCCGCCGGGGTCCGCGGCGACGTCGTCGACGCGCTCGCTCGAGGGCAGGGGGTGCTCGGCACGCGCAGCGCCCTCGTGCGCAGGCTCGGCGTGGGCGGCGCGCTCGAGTTCGAAGAGCGGTCGGTGCGCATCGGCGCCGTGGTCCCGGAGGAGCTGATCGGCTGGAGTGAGCTGCTCGTCTCCCGCGAGGTCGGCGCGGGCCTGGGGATCGTCGACGACCGGTACCTCTGGGCCTTCCTCGACGAGGAGCGAAGCCTGGGCGCCTTCGAGCAGCTGATCCGTCCGTTGGTGCCCGAGAAGGAACCGCTCCGGGTCGAGGGCCCCGGTGACAGCCCATACATGCGGGTGGCGAACGGCGTGAATCCTCCCGTCGTGCTGAAGCGGGCGTTCGACGAGTTCGCGGCCGCGCTCGACCCGGCGAACCCGGCCTCCTTCCGCATCGACCCGGCCTGGATCCATGCGAACCTCGTCACCCGCTCCGTTCCGCTGCTCGGCAGGCTCACGTGCCATCGCCGCTTCATGGAAGACCTCGTGCGCGCGATGCGACGCGTGGAGCGCGAGGGGTTGGGACCCCTGATCCACTCGACCGCCGGATGTTTCAACGCCCGCACCGTGGGGCACAGCCCGACGAACCCGCCCTCGTTCCACGCGTACGGGGCGGCGGTTGACATCAACGCTCCGGAGAACGCCTTGGGAGCCGTGCCCACGATGGACCGGCGCGTCGTCGCGATCTTCGAGGACCTCGGCTTCAACTGGGGCGGCGACTTCCTGATCCCCGACGGTATGCACTTCGAGTACGGGGGCGATCTGCTGGCAGGCGGTCCCTGAGCGCGATCGGGATCGCCGAACTGAGACTTCCGGCCGATGTCGTTCGGCATGCGCCCATGGGAGGCTCCTACGACGGAAGTCTCGGTAATCCCGACTCGTCCCCGAGGGAAGGGATCTGCGTTGAAGCCCCGCGGACCGTTCGCCCGCACCTCCGCGAAAGCACTCGCCGCGACGGTGGTGGTTGCCCTCCTCCCGCTCCTCACCTCCGGGGTCGCGGCCGCCGCGATGCCGTCGGCCATCCCCGACGAGGTCGGCATGCTCGACGGTCTCGTCAGGACGATCGAGATCACGGGCAACCGAACCTGGGTGGGCGGCTCGTTCTCGCAGATGCGCGATGCGAACGGCGTCGGCGTCCGTGCCGTCTCGAACCTTGCGGCCTTCAACTCGTCGACGGGCGCTCCGGATCTGGGCGTCACGATCCCGGCCGTCACCAGTGGCACGGGCGGGGCCGTCGTCTACGACATGTCGATGGGTGCTGACGGGTTGCTCTACATCGGCGGCGCGTTCGACCGGGTCGGAGGGCTCCCGCGCAGGAACGCCGCGGCGATCGACCCCAGCAGCGGAGCGGTGGCCCCGTTCAACCCGCAGACGTCGAAGGTGCGCAGCATCTTGGCGACCCCCGGGGCGATCTACATCGGCACGTCGAAGCTGCTCTCGTACGAGCCAGGCGGATCACCGTCCCCGGGCTACGACGCTCCGACGGTCGAGACCGACCCGTCGTTGCGAGGACACAACACTCCGCCCCAGGTCCGCGACATGGAGCTGGTCGGCTCGACGATCGTCGCCGCCTGCCAGTGCGACAGCACGCTCGAAGGCGGCACGAGGAAGTCGGCGAAGGCAGCGATCAAGGTCGACGCGAGAACCGGGGAGGTCCTGGACTGGACGCCCGACAACCTCGATCCGACCGGTGCTCCGTTCGGCATCAGCGTGGTGGTCGCGAACCGGCCGGGGTCAGGACAGCCGACGGTGTTCCTGGCGGCGGGCGGTTCGGACTTCACGGGCGCCTACGACCTCGCGACCGGCAACCAGATCTGGAAGACCGACACCTCCGGCTCGTCGCAGGTGGTCTCGTTGTTCGACGGCGTGCTGTACGTAGGTGGTCACTTCCAGTGGATCGCAGGGTCCAACGGACAGCAGTGCGGAGACAACGACAATCCCAACACGAACTGCCTCCACCTCCCGCGCCTCGTCGCCCTCGACCCCGCGAACGGCCGGGCGACACCGACGGGCGACCCCTGGAGCCCGGGCATCTGCTGCAAGTACAACGGCATCTGGGCGATCGAAGCCGACGCCGGGCGCGGTCACCTGCACGTCGGCGGGGAATTCACAAGGGTCGGTGGCTCCTGGAGCGGCAGCGGCACGGAATGGCAACTCGGGGGTGCCCAGGTCCAGGCGTACTACGCCCGTTTCTCAGGGACGCCGACCACCCTCGAGACGCTGACCGTCACGATCGAAGGCACCGGTCTCGGGCGGATCACGAGCGATCCTCCGGCGGTGGACTGCGCCGACGACTGTGAGGTCGGATTCGTCGACGGGGCGGTCGTGACCCTCACGGCCCACCCCGAGCCCGGGTCGGTCTTCACGGGCTGGGGCGGATCATGCACGGGTACCGGCACCTGCCAGATCACGATGGACCAGGCCCGTTCGATCACAGCCACGTTCTCGACGGACGGACCCACCCCCACCTGCGGGCGCATCGCCTACACCTCGTCGCGTCACGGCAACGTCGACGTCTTCACGATGACGCGCAAGGGCATGCGGCAGACACGGATCACGAAGCATGAGGCCGCCGACCGCGACCCGGCCTGGTCGCCCGACTGCTCGCGCATCGCGTACTCCAGCACCCGCTCGGGCGGCGCCGACATCTTCGTGATGGATGCCGACGGCTCGAACCGGACGCGCATCACCGACGCGGCCGGCGCCGACACGCAACCGGTGTGGTCGCCGAACGGCAGGCGCATCGCGTTCAAGAGCACCCGAACCGGCGATGCGGAGATCTTCGTGATGGACGGGGACGGTGCGGGTCAGACCAACATCACCGAGCACGCGGCCCGCGACGGGGCCCCGGCCTGGTCACCCGACGGAACACGCATCGCGTTCGACAGCGACCGGGGTGGCGCGACGAACGTGTGGACGATGTCCACCACCGGCGGCTCGCTTCGCAAGCTGACCGGCGACGACGGACGATCGACCGCCCCCGCGTACTCGCCCGACGGTGGCACCATCGCGTTCGTCAGCCACCGTGACGGCGCCCGGCGGGTCTGGCTCATGGACTCCGATGGCGGACGGCCGCGACGACTCACGAAGGGCGACGGCGCGCACAGCCATCCGTCGTACGCACCGAGCGGGAAGTGGATCGCGTTCGCGAGCACCCGAACCGGCCACGACCAGATCTGGGTGGTGAAGCCGAACGGCTCGCGGGCCAAGAACCTCTCGAAGAACGACCACATCGATTCCACGCCGAACTGGTCCTGACGCGGCATCGTGATCGGCGGCCCTCGGTAGGGTGTTCGCCATGGCCGCGCGATCCACGAACACCCCATGGGCGCATCGGCGGGCGCGCCCGCCGGGATCCCGACTCGCCATGGTGGTGCTCTCGATCACCGTGCTGACCACGGGCTGCATCGCGTCCAGCCAGGAGACGGCGTCGTTCCGCGACCCTATCCCGCCCGCCGGCACATCGACCGAGGCGCTGCCGCGTAGGGTCTGTGCCGCACTCGACGCCGAGCTGGTGCGCCGCATCGCTCAGGGCGCCCACCCAAAGCGCAGCGGCGAGATCCAACTCGTTCCGCCGGAGAGCCTGCAGGCCGGCGGCCTGTCCCACGCATCGCCGTTCGACACGACCCAGCAGGTGCCGCTCCTCGTAGCCGGTGAGGGCATCGTGCGACCGGGGGTCTACGAGCGCCGAGTGACCCTCGCCGACGTGGCCCCGACGGCGGCGGAGATCCTGGCGTTCCCCGGCTTCCATGCCCCCGACGGCCGCGCGCTGTCCGAGGCGTTGCTCCCGACCGCGGAACGAACGGTGCCGCGCCTCGTCGTCACGGTGATCTGGGACTCAGCCGGCACCGACCTGCTCAAGCGCTGGGGTGAAGCCTGGCCCCGACTGCGCGGACTCGCCAGGCGCTCCGCGTGGTTCACGGACGCAGCCCTCGACGCGTCGCCGTCGAACACCCCGCCCAGCCATGCCACGATCGGCACGGGGGCATTCCCGAGGACACACGGCATCCCCGACGAGTACGTGCGGTTCGACGGACGTATCGAGCGACCGCTCCACCTGGGCCCGCGCGTGTTACGCGTGCCGACGCTGGGCGATCGGTACGACCTCGCCATGGGCAACGAGCCCTTGGTGGGCACCGTGGGCTCGCTCTCCGCCCACCTGCTGATGATGAGCAGGGGTTCGTTCGTGCCGGATGCCGACCGGGACCTCGCGGTCACCCGAGAGCCGAAGGACTCAGCGACCGGGGGCGATGATTCCGCCCCGCGCTGGCAGCTCTCCGAGGAGATGGCGCCGTACTACGCGTTCCCCGCCTATGCGAACGATCCGTCGATGGACGACCGGTTCTTCACCGAACTCGAGGCGCTCGACCGGGCCGACGGCGCCGACGACGGTCGTTGGCGGGACCATGAGATCTCGAGCCTGCTCGGAGGATGGGATACGCCGGCGCGCTCCGCGTGGCAGACGGACATGGTCGAGGCGGTGATCGACCGTGAGGGCTTCGGCGCCGACGACGTGCCCGACCTGCTCTACGTGAACTACAAGATGCTCGACTCGCTCGGTCACAGCTACAGCGCCGACGGGGTCGAGCTCCTCGACGGGCTGCGGGCCCAGGACCGCGAGCTGGGAGGGCTCGTCCGCATCCTCGACGACCGGGTCGGAGCCGGGAGATGGGCGATGATCCTCACTGCCGACCACGGCATGGCTCGCGACCCGGCGGTCACGGGCGCCGATCGGTACGACGTGACCGAGCTGACCGCCTCGATCGAGGAGGCCTTCGGAACCGGCATCGTGGAACAGATGCGCCCAACCCAGATCTGGCTCGACACGGAGGCCCTCATCAGAGACGGGTCGACCGTGGACGACGTGGCGGCGTTCCTGATGGCGATGCCGCGGGCCGACGTCGTGCGGGGCGACGGCGAGATCGCGCGCCCGGACCACCCGGCGTTCCTCGCGGCGATCCCGACGACGATGATCGACGCGCTGCCGTGCGCCCCCGACCCGGGGTCCTGATCACGGCACGCACCGGCGGTACGCTTCCCGTTCGTGACCCGAGAACGATCCACGTCTCCCCGCTGGACCAACGCTCTAGCCCTCGCGCTCGTCGGCGGCCTGCTCGCCACGCTGGTCGTGCAGCTGGCGTCCACTGAGGCCACGGCACCCGCGGCGCCGAGCCCGAGCGTCGTGGAACGCGCCCAGGATCGAGGCTCCTCGGCGTGCGACCTCCTGCCACGGCAGCTGCTGCGGGTGTGGGAAGGAACGAAGGCGCCCGCGAGCGGTGAGATCCAGATCGTGGCGGCCGAACCCGACTACGTCGGCGGCGGCCTCAGCCACGCCGGACCGTGGGATTACGTGCAACAGGTGCCGCTCTTCTTCTACGGACCGGGGCGTGTGCCGGCGCTCGGCGGCGTCGACGGCCGGGCCACGCTCGCCGACATCGCGCCGACGAACGCCGAGATGCTCGGGTTCGACTTCGACGCGCCCGACGGCCACATGCTGGCGCCGGCGCTGCTGCCCGACGGCGAGCGCGCCGGTCCGCCGAAGCTGCTCGTGACGCTCGTGTGGGACGGCGCCGGCCGCAACGTGCTCGACGAGTGGCCGGAGGACTGGCCGTTCCTCGCGGGCCTCGTCGACCGGGGCGTCTGGTTCGACGACGCCGAGATCGGATCCTCGCCGTCGAACACCCCGCCGATGCACGCGACGATCGGAACGGGCGCCTTCCCTCGTCGCCACGGCGTGATCGACCTCTATCAGCAGATCGCCGGCGAGATCGACAAGCCCCAGCAGGAGGGACCGGGCACCCTGTTGCTTCCCACGCTCGCCGACCTCTACGACGTGGCCCACGGCAACGAGCCGCTCGTCGGTGTGATCGCCACCCTCGGCGCCCACACCGGCATGGTGGGCCACGGCTCCCAGTGGGACGGGGGCGATGCCGACCTCGCGATCATGCGCGAGCAGGAAGATGCGAGCACCGGCGGGGACGAGGGAGACGCCTGGCAGCTCACGACCGGCATGGCACCGTACTTCACGATGCCCGACTACGTGAACGAGGTGCCAGGTCTCGCGCGCGATCTCCCGACCCTCGATCAGGAAGACGGCGTCGTCGATGGGGCCTGGGGGGACTATCCGTTCGACGCGCTCGACGACGGCTTCCAGACGCCGGCGCGCACCCCGTACCAGACCCGCATCGTGGAAGAGGTGATCCGTCGGGAAGGCTTCGGCGCCGACGACGTGCCCGACCTGCTCTACGTGAACCTGAAGGCGGTCGACTCCGTCGGCCACATCTTCAGCGTGAACGGCGAGGAGATGGGCCAGACGCTCCGCTGGCAGGACGAAGCCCTGGAAGACCTCGTCCGCTTCCTCGACGCCGAGGTCGGCGAGGGCGAGTGGGCCATGACGCTCACGGCCGACCACGGCCACCAGTACGACCCCGCGATCTCGGGGGCGCTGCCGATCGGCATCACGTCGCTCACCGCGTTCATCGAGGATCGCTTCTCGGAACCCTCAGGTCCCGCTGTCGTGCGGCGCGCGCGCCCCACACAGATCTGGATCGACGATCAGGCCCTCGCCGAGGCCGGGCACACGATCGACGAGGTCGCGGCCGCGCTCGCCGTGGCCACGCGTCAGGAGCTCTCGGGTGGCGCCGAGTTCCGGGGCGACCCCGAGGCGCCCGCGTTCTCGGCTGCCTTCCCGACGAGCGATCTCGACCACCTGGCGTGCCTGCCCGCGTCGGCTCGTGACTGACGTTCAGTCGTCGGATCTCGGAGCCGGGTTCGTGGCCACAGACTCTGCTGAGCGCCCGAACGGCCCGAGGCGACCCCCACGCAGCGGGACCCCCGGCCCGGCCCGAACCCCTCGTGGCGGGTGTACGCATGGGGGTGAGAAGGAGGTGCGTCATGGTGGTCTCGGCGACGAAGGTGCCCAAGGTGGACTACCGACGCGAGCTCGGCGACCTCTACGACGCTCGCGAAGAGCCCTCGCTGGTCGATGTGCCGACGATCGACTACCTCATGGTCGACGGGCACGGGGACCCGAACGGATCGACGGCCTTCACGCAGGCGGTGGAGGCGCTCTGCGCGGTCGGATACGCCCTGAAGTTCCGAGTTCGGAAGCTTCCCGACGGCATCGACTTCGCGGTCATGCCGCTCGAGGGTCTCTGGTGGATCCCCAACGCCCGGGTCTGGGATTTCGACGACAAGTCCGATTGGGATTGGACGCTCATGTTGGCTCAGCCCAGCATGGTCACGCCCGAGCTGGTGACCGAGACGATGGCCGCGGTGCGGGCCCGGCGACGGATGGCATCCCTCGACCTCGTGCGGTTCGAGCCCTTCAGCGAGGGAAGCTGCGCGCAGCTGCTGCACCGGGGTCCGTTCTCGGCCGAGCGGCCGGCGCTCGAGCGCCTGTACGACTTCGTCAAGCGCGAGGGGTACATGCCCGTCGGTAAGCATCACGAGATCTACCTGAGCGATCCGCAGCGCACGGCTCCCGAGCGCATGCGCACGATCATCCGTCAGCCGGTCACCCCGAGGGCCTGACGAGCGACGACGGCAAGGGCCCGGAAGCACGCCGTCCGGGCTGAGGGTAGGCTCCTCGTCATGGCGGTGGTCTTGCTGCGGGCCCCCCTGTCGCAACGCGCAGGGAACACGTCGGATCACGACCTTCCCGGCTCGACCGTGGGCGAGGTCCTCCGCGAGCTGGAACAGCGGCACCCGCCGATCGTGGGGTGGATCCTCGACGAGCAAGGCCGGGTCCGCCCGCACGTGAACGTGTTCGTGAACGGGGAGCGCACGAGCGAGGATTCGGCCGTCAGGCCGAGCGACGTGCTGCACGTGCTCCCGTCGATCTCGGGAGGGTGAGGCATGACGGAACTGTTGGTCGGCACCAAGAAGGGGCTGTTCGTGTTGCGAGGCGACCCGCACGCCGGCGAGCCCTTCGAGATCGCCGCCAGGGCGTTCCCCGGCGACGTGGTGGAGTTCGCGATGCGCGATCCTCGCACCGGGCGCTGCTTCGCGGGCCATACGTCGGGGTTCTACGGCCCGCGCCTGATGTACGCCGACGACCCGACCGGGGATTGGACGCAGGCCGACGGTCCCGCCTTCCCGGAGGGCAGCGACGTGAGCCTCGAACGCATCTGGATGATCAAGGCTGGCGAGTCCGACGGCCTGTTGTACGCGGG
The DNA here is from genome assembly GCA_035697485.1 of Actinomycetota bacterium. Lineage (NCBI taxonomy): Bacteria > Bacillati > Actinomycetota > Actinomycetota bacterium. The sequence goes on along the minus strand of DASSCU010000058.1, from coordinate 94,068 downwards.
CGTCGCCCCCGCAGCGCTCTTCACGTCGACCGACGACGGCGCGTCGTGGTCGCTCAACGAGGCGCTCTGGAAAGAACACCAGGCCGGAGACTGGCAGCCCGGTGCGGGCGGCCTCGCGCTGCACTCGATCTGCCCGTGGCCGGACGATTCGCAGCGGCTGGCGGTGGGCGTGAGCGCTGCCGGCGTCTGGATCACCGATGACGGTGGACACTCCTGGCGTACGGGCTACGAGGGCCTCGTGCCCGAGTACATGCCGGAGGAGGCGCGAGAAGGCACGAACGCGCTCTGCGTCCACAACATGCACCGTGCCCCGACGCGTCCGGAACGGCTCTTCATGCAGTTCCACGGGAACGTCTACCGCAGCGACGACGAGGGATCGAGCTGGCAGGAGATCAGGGCTGGCCTCCCCAGCGGCTTCGGCTTCCCGATGGTGATCGATCCCGCCGACGCCGACAGTGCCTACGTGATCCCGCTCGTCGCCGACATCGACCGCGTGACCCCCGACGCACGGGTGCGGGTGTACGAGACCCGCAACGCGGGCACGACGTGGATCGAGCACGGAGACGGCCTGCCCTCCAACGAGGCGTATCTCACCGTGCTGCGCCAGGCGTTCGGCGCGGCCGGCAAGGGCAGCGACATGGAGCTGTACTTCGGTGCAACGAGCGGCGACGTGTTCGGGTCCCCCGACGCCGGCGCGTCGTGGTTCCAGGTGCACGAGCGCCTGGCGCCTGTGACGAGCGTTCGCGTGTCCTGAAGCGTCTCCCCGGTCACCGCTCCTGCGGCTCGCGCCGCTCGATCCATTCGTGCGGCCAGGCGATGAGCAGGGGCGAGCACTCCCATACGACGTGCACGGCCTCCGGGTCGACGCGTTGGATCACGCCGCGCTCCCCCGGCGCCGGAGACTTGAGCACGGCCCCGGAAGGGCCGACGAACGCCACGTGGTCATCGGGCCGCATCGCTACCATGTTTCGGGTATCGGCACGGACCGTCAGCCAGTTGAGCTATCGCCTTGTCCCCTGATCGGCCGACACATCGACATGACCACCGCCAGGGCTTGACTCGGGGGCCCCCGTTGCGCTTTGGTGAGACCTCGCAATAAGGAGGCTTCCCCGATGAGCAACTCCGGCCCGATCCGTCGCCACCTCAGGGCAATCATCTGCGCGGGCATCGTGAGCGTGCTGCTATCCGGAACGGCGTTCGCAGACACCGTCACCGTGGCCGCCGCGGGTGATATCGCCAGGGCCAACAGTCCCGGCACGGCACAGCGCAAGACAGCGTCGCTGATCACCGACGTGATCCGCCCGGCCAGGGTGCTGGTGCTCGGCGATGCCCAGTACGAGCACGGGGAGTACAGCCAGTTCCTCAACTCCTACCATCCGACTTGGGGGGTCTTCCGCTCCACCACCGCCCCTGTTCCCGGCAACCACGAGTACGAGACGCTGAATGCGGCCGGCTACTTCCAGTACTTCTCGAGCGTCCTCGCCCAGTATGGTTCGACGGCCACCGACCCGAAGAAGGGCTACTACTCGTTCAACCTCGGCGACTGGCACATCGTCGCCTTGAACACGAATTGCTCCGTGTCGGGGATCAGCTGCTCGACGGAGCGGTCATGGCTCTCGGCTGACCTCCAAGCCGACACCCACAGATGCGAGCTCGTCTTCGCCCATCACGCCAATTCGTCGCTGGCCGGAGTCGCCGCGTCCAAGGGTGTCGAGCTCTATCTCAACGGGCATCGCCACGCGTACGAACGCTGGGACCAGGGGTTCGGTAAGCCGATCCGTCAGTTCGTGGTCGGTACCGGCGGGAAGTCGACCGGCACGCCGAAGTCGGGGGCCGACGCGGCGTTCAAGGGGTACGGGGTGCTGAAGCTGCAGCTGAACGCCCTGGACTACTCCTGGTCCTTCATCGACATCGGCCGCACGCAACGCGATTCAGGAACGGGAACCTGCAGCTGAAGGGCATCAGACACGATCACGCACCTCGCGCGTACCAGCCGTGTCAGACCCGAGGTCTATCGTTCGAAACATGGCACAGGTCATCTCGCTCGACGACTACCGAACCCGTCGCAAGGGACCGCTCGCGATCGCGATCGAACGCCTCGACAGGGCTGTGGCTCGACTCGATCCATTGGTGCACGAGCGAAGGGGCCCGCTCGCGCCGTCGGTCGAGCGTGAGCTCGCGTTGATCGCGAGAGACGTGGGCGCAACTCGCCCGCTCCAGGCCGCGATCAGGGCGGAACGGCTCGCCGATCTGCTGGAGCACCCCGCCGCGTCGGGCTGACCGGATCCCGTGGGGCACCGGGCCGAGGCATAGAGCGAGGGGAGCAGGTATCAAGCGTCTCGTCTGCACGTGCTCGGGCGCCGGCGGCGTGGCCCCCGGGGCCTGAGCATGCCTCCCGCGGCATGACTCGCGCGTGGGTTCTGCTCCCCTCGCAGGTACCTCTCGGCACCCGATCCGAACGTACACCCCGCCCGAGAAGGGTGCAAACGAGTGAGCTCAGCCGTCCTCTCGATTCACTCGAGATCGCAGCACGACCCACACGAGCACAGCTGCCACCGCCGCCACCCCGGCCACGGCCGCGATCGACGGCTTCGGCGGCGGCACCGCCCGGGCGATGCGCGTGCGCAGCCGCACCGGCCGCCGGAAGTCGCGCACCTGCCAACCTCGCTCCTCTGCCTCCCGGCGCAGATCCCGATCCGGATTGACTGCGACCGGGTGCCCGACCACCGAGAGCATCGGCAGGTCGGTGACCGAGTCGCTGTAGGCGTACGAGGCGTCGAGGTCGATGCCGAGGCGTTCCGCGAGAGCCTCGATCGCCTCGGCCTTCTGATCCCCGTAGGCGTAGAACGCCAGCTCACCGGTGTAGCGGCCTTCATTGTCGATCTCGGCGCGCGTCGCGATCACGCCGCTCGCGCCGAAGTGCCGGCTGAGCGGACGCACGACCTCCTCGGGCGAACTCGACACGATGTAGATGCGCCTACCCTCGCTGCGGTGCAGCGCCATGAGGTCGAGCGCCTCCTGGTACACGTACGGATCGATCACGTCGAAGATCACCTCATGCACGAGCGTCTCGACCTGTTCCTGGTTCCAGCCCTTCGTGAGCGCGAGCATGCCCTCCTTGAGCCGCTCCATCTTGTCCTCGTCGGCCCCGACCAGCAGGTAGACGAGCTGCGCGTACGCGCCGCGGAGCAGTTGGGACCGCGACACCATGCCAGCCCGGTACAGGGGACGCGACAGGGCGAGGGAGGACGATCTGGAGATGATCGTCTTGTCGAGGTCGAAGAAGGCGGCTTCCATCGTGTTTCCCATCGTACGGGCGGCCGCCGACCTGGAGCCGATCGACCGATAGCCGCTAGCGGCGGATCCTCCCGAGCGCCGAACGGTACGCCGTGAGCCACGCGAGCTCGGCCTCCGCGAACGCTTCCTGCTGGCGGAGCAGCGCGGCAGACACGGCGCGGCCGGGGTCGCGCTCGGCGCCGGTTCGGTCGAGCTCGGTGAGTACGGCGTCGAGCAGGTCACGCAGCGAGCGCTCGCGCGCGTCGGCAGCCGCCCTGGCCACCGTGGCCGGCACCACGTGCGCGAACCCCAGGGCCACGGCCGCCTGGGAATCGATCGGCAGGAGGGCTGCGGCCATCTCCGCCACACCCTCGGCGAGGCGGTCCCGCCCCTGCTTCGTGATGCGGTAGACCCGCCGGTCCGGTCCTTCCCGGCCCTGCTGCGCCTTGCCCACGACCGACCCTTCGCGCTCGAGCCGCTTGAGTACCTGGTACGCGGATGCCCGGCTCAGTTCGGTCCAGAACCCCATGCTCCGCGAACGGAACCGCTCGAGCAGGTCGTAGCCGTGCAACGGCCCTTCGGCCAGCAACCCCAGCACCACGACCTCCACCTTCGTCGCCATGATCCGCGCTCCTAGTCTGGATTGGATTAGTGCCAGTGTATCCAACGACCGCCGGTTGGCGCCCCACGAGGCGGGTAGCCTTGAGACGGAGGCGTCAGGGTTCCTGGTGGGCCCCGCGGTCTTCAAAACCGACGTGGGGGCGCATGCTCCCAGGCGGGTTCGATTCCCGTCCGCCTCCGCGATGCGTGACCAGCGGAACCGCGCGAGCGCAGGAACGGTGCAAGAACCATCCGCTCGCCCGGGCCGCGGTTGCGCAGGTGTCTACGCGTCGCGGCTTCGACGAGCCATGGACCATGACGCGGCTCGCAGCGTTCAAGCCACCCGACCCCAATCACGAGCGCTCACCCATACGCTCTGATCTTTCCGCCCTTGCCCTGAGGACCCTCAACAGGGCCCCAGCAACTGCCCGAACGTGCTCCTTAGGCCGCTTTGTCGCGGCAAGCGCTACGCGTCCGGACACTTCTCCACGACCCGACGCGTGTCTGGTCCGAAGTTGTAAACATCGATCGTCGGCGGCTCCACACCGAGCGTCGTGAGGGCTGTGCAGATCTGACTGCGATGATCGCCCCATGATCCAGCGCCGCCGCGAGCCTGAATCCGACGGGAGCCCACCGTTCGTACCCGTCGGTCGCGTCGACTTCTCGCACTATCGCATCGGGGTCGAGCGACCGGGAGATGAGCTCTGCCCATCCAGGCCCGTTGCGCTCCATGACGACGCGAGCCTCGGCGAGCGACACGTGTCCTACGTCGATGTCGAATGCGCGATCACCAGTCAGGATGTAGAGGTCTAACGTGTCGCCGGCGACGACGTGGCGAAGCGTGTCGAGCATCGGTCCCCGCGTGCCGAGAACGCTAGTCTCTAGCTCCTCGGCGCTACGGGCGAGACATGCATCGATCACCCGCAAGGTTGCCCACACGTGGTGTGCGAACGCCGCCTCGAGTAGTGAACTGCTCATGACGATCTCCTCTCACCCGCGGATGCCCGGACGTCGACCGGGGACAACTGTCCGGGAACCGCTTCGACAAGCACCGCATGTCCTGCGGCGGCTTCGTGCCGGGCCGACGGGGAAGCTAGGCCGACGGTGAGGAGATCTCAGACATGTGACATCGCCGCCAGAGGCTAGCCTCGGCGAGAGGACCCGTCAAAGGCGCGGAGACGACGGTGCTCACCAGGATCGCGACGCCGACAGCAGCGCCGTCGATCTGGGAACCAGTCGGATAGCGGTGAGATAGTGACGGCATGCGCTCGAGCAACCAGGGCACGAGATGCCGGAGAGGTCGACGAGCACGAGCTTCATGCGAGCCGGCCCCGATCCCGAGCGTTCACCCGGACGATCTGACCTGGAGCGTTCGGGTTCCTGCGGTGTTCCCTTCGCCTGCGCGATGAGGGACCCAGAAGACGGTCGGGGCCGATACCCGGCCCATCGAGAGACCGACGTCGTATTGCGCGACGGCAGCACGGTGCATATCCGTCCCGCACGGGCCGAGGACCGCGTCCGCGTCGAGGACTACCTGATCGGGCTGTCGGACGAGTCGCGGCGTTTGCGGTTCTGGGGCATGTCGGTCGACATCACCGACGTGGCCGCCAGGACGGTCGACGTCGACTACCTCGATCACCTGACCCTGCTCGCGTTCGCGGGCGGGCCCGAAGGCACGGTCGTCGGGGGTGCGCAGTACGTCCGACAGGGCTCGGCACCGCGGGCCGAGGTGAGCGTCAGCATCGCCGACGCCCTGCAGGGCCACGGCCTCGGATCGATCCTGATCGCCCATCTCGCCCAGGCGGCGCAGGCCAACGGCATCGAGACCTTCGTGGCGCAGGTGCTGCCCGAGAACCACCGCATGATCGACGTCTTCCGTCGCACGGGGTTCGCGGTGCGCATCCGCGCGGTGCCAGGCGAGGTCGAGGTCGAATTCCCCACCGAGATCACCGAGGAAGCCGCCGAACGCTACGAGGAGCGGGAGGACCGTGCGGCGGCCGCGGCCGTGCGCCTGCTGCTCGAGCCGACGGCGGTCGCCGTGATCGGCGCCTCGCGCGACCCGTCCTCGATCGGGGGGCGCCTGCTGCACAACCTGTTGTCTGGGCCCTTCCAGGGCGTGGTCTACCCGGTGAACCCGAGCACGCCGGCCGTGCAGGGCGTGCCCGCCTACCCTTCGGTGGTCGACGTGCCAGGCGAGGTCGAGGTCGCGTTCATCGCGGTGCCGGCTGCTGGGGTGGTCGACGTCGCCGGGCAGTGCGCCGCGAAGGGCGTCCGCGGCCTCATCGTGATCTCCGCGGGGTTCGGCGAGACCGGCCCCGAGGGACTCACGCGGCAGCACGACCTGCTCGAGGTATGCCGCGCCAGTGGGATGCGCCTGATCGGTCCGAACTGCATGGGCGTCGTCAACACCGACCCTGAGCTCGTGCTGAACGGCACGTTCTCTACGGCGTGGCCACCCACGGGACGCGTGGGCTTCCTGTCGCAGAGCGGCGCTTTAGGCCTCGCGGTGATGGGACAGGCGTCCGCGCTCGGCCTCGGCCTCTCGACGTTCGTCTCGGTGGGCAACAAGGCCGACGTCTCCGGCAACGACCTGCTCTGCTACTGGGAGCAGGACGACCGGACCGATCTGGTGCTGCTCTACCTCGAGAGCTTCGGGAACCCTCGCCGATTCGGCCGGCTCGCCCGTCGCATCGGCCGCACGAAGCCGGTCGTCGTGGTGAAGTCCGGACGCAGCGTGGCCGGGCAGCGCGCCGCCTCGTCGCACACGGGGGCCCTGTTGGCGGCCAGCGACACGACCGTCGACGCCCTCTTCCGTCAGCACGGCGTGATCCGCACAGACACGCTGGAGGAGATGTTCGACGTCGCGACGCTGCTCGCGAACCAGCCCGTGCCCGCGGGTGGGCGCGTCGCGATCGTCACGAACGCCGGCGGGCTGGGCATCCTGTGCGCCGACACGTGCGAGGCGAACGGCTTGTCCGTGCCCGAGCTCGCGACCGACACGGTGGCGGCCCTCGAGGCGTTCCTCCCCGACGAGGCCTCGCTCTCGAATCCCGTGGACATGATCGCCTCGGCCACACCGGAGGACTACGGACGGGCGATCGGCACGGTGGCCGACGATCCGAACGTCGACGCGATGATCGCGATCTACATCCCGCCGCTCGAATCCGACGCCCCTGCCGTGGCGACCGCGATGGTGGAAGCGATCACCGGGATCGACGGTCGTATCCCGGTGCTCACGTGCTTCATGTCGTCGCGCGGACTGCCCGATGCGCTGCGGGCCCCCGGCGTACGCATCCCCTCGTTCGCATACCCGGAACAGGCCGCCATCGCCCTCGCGCACGCGACCGAGCTCGGGGTGTGGCGAGCGAAGCCCGAGGGCACCGTGCCGACGTTCGATGTCCGTGAGGACCAGGCGGCGGCGGTGATCGCGGACGCCCTCACGCGCGGGGAGGGGTGGCTCACCCCAGAGGAGGTTCGGACCCTCCTCGATTGCTACGGGGTGCCAACGGCGCGACAGGCGCACACGACGACGCCCGAGGAGGCCGCCGATGCGGCGGCATCGTTCGATGGGACGGTCGCGCTCAAGGCGATCGGCCCGATCCACAAGACGGAATCCGGTGCCGTCGTGCTGGACCTCGTCCCCGCCGACGTGCGGGACGCGGCCACGGCGATGGCCGAACGCGTCGCCGCGACCGGGGAGCCGTTCGACGGGTTCCTCGTGCAGGAGATGGTGCCGCCTGGCGTCGAGATGATCGTCGGCGCAGTGGCCGATCCCGTGTTCGGGCCGGTCATCGCCGTGGGGGCGGGCGGCGTGACCGTGGAGCTCACGCGCGACGTCGCCGTGCGGGTCGCCCCACTCACCGACCTCGACGCCCACGAGATGGTGCGCTCGCTGGCGACGTTCCCGCTGCTCGACGGGTTCCGGGGCGCCGAGCCGGCCGACGTCGCCGCGCTCACCGACGTGGTGCTGCGGCTCGGCGCGATCGCGACGACGCACGACGCGATCACGGAGATGGACTGCAACCCGGTCATCGTGCACACGGACGGCGCCGTCGTCGTCGACGCGCGTATCTCGGTGCAGACACCGGCACCCGCGACCCCCTTCGGGGCTCGTGCGGAAGGGTGATTCGAGGCTCGAGCGCCGCGATGAGCACCCTTCGCTCCGAGGAACCCGCGCTACCCTTGATGGCATGAACAGCATGGAGCGCATCAAGCACCTCGCCGAGACGGCAGGCATCGCCGCTGACGAGCTGCTGGAGTTCCTCGAATCGCCCGCGGGCCGACGCATGCGGAACGTGCTCGCCGGCGCCGTGATCGTCTCCGTGCCGCTCATCATGCGGGTCCCCGGGCTGAAGCGATCGCCCCTCGGCAGGCTCGTCGCCATGACCGGGGGCAGCGCGATCCTGATCGGCCTCGCCGAGGCGATCCGCGACTGGGAGCGCAGCGAGTCGTCGAAGGGGCGCAGGCGCTCCGTGATCGAGGTGCCGCCCGCGAACCCCTGACGGCGGCTGCTACGGCTCCGCCGGCTCGCCTGGTCCCTCCGGCACCTCTGCCCTCGACGGTGCGTCCTCGAGATGCAGCTCCTCGTCGATCTGATCCGGTGCGAGCGTGCCGGCCGTGCCTCGCGTGATCGCGCGTGCGTAGAGGAACAGCGCCGGCAGACGCAGCAGGCCCGACACGACCAGCGCCGTGGGAACCGAGACCGATCGCGCGATCAGCCCGATGCCCGGCCCACCCGCCGCCTGGCCGATCGCGTCGGACTGCGCGCCGACCGAGTTGATCGTGGCGCGGGTCTTGGCGTCCAGACCCTGATTGATCCATGCCGTGAACACGGGTTCCCTCACGCTGCGTAGGGTGCCCACGAGCCAGAACATCCCGAGCGCGAGCCAGAAGCTCGACGACAGCGCGAACGCCACGACCGCGACGACCAGCACCACGTCGACGACCGCCAACACCCGAGCCACCGCACCGTGTCCCTGCAGGTGCACCCGGTGCTTCACGATCGCCAGGGCGCCGATGCCGAGCAGCAGCGCGCCCCCATCGAGGATGCCGAACCACACCGGGAGCGCGAGCTCGCCCCCCGACGGCAGCCCGATGTCTTCCAGCAGGTGCAGATCGCTCAGGCGGTCGAAACCCTCGGTCGACATGCCGTGCAGCGCTGCCGTGCCGAGGATCAGCAGCAGCACGTGGTGGGCCCGCACCGCGGCCGCGCCCTCGCGCACCGTCGTGGCGAACGATGTGTGCAGGCGTTCGCCTTCACGGCGTTCAGGCCGGAACCCCTCCTCACGCATCGCGATCGCCATGAAGACGCCGAGCGCGACGAATCCGAACCCCGAGACCAGGATCGGCGTCCGCAGGGTCGTGAACGACGCGATCGTCACTCCCACCGCGATGCCGACGAGCGAGCCCCACTGCCACCACTGCTCGCTGCGCAGGTACATCGGCTGTGCCGCCTCTTCTCCGATCTCGTCGGTGAGCCACGCGACGTCGGCACCGCTCTGGAACGTGGCGAACACCCCCCACATCGCCTGGGAGAGCACGGCGACCGCGAAGGATCCGGCGACGCCCAGCACCAGGTACGCGGCCCCGGTGCCGAACAGTCCAATCACGACCGAGAGGCGGCGGCTCACGGTGTCGGCGACGACCCCGGTCGGCACCTCGAACAGCAGGTAGGTCAGCTCGAGCACCGTCCCGAGCAGCAGCAGCTGGAACGGCCCGAGCTCGAGCTCGACGATCAGGAAGACGCTGAACAGCACCGACATGAGGTGGAAGAAGAAGCCCTCGCCCGTGGAGTAAACGAGGTACACGGTCTCCGGTCGCAGTCGTCGCACGGTCTTCCTCTCGAGGTGCGATCGCGTGCCGGCGAGGATGCCGTCCGTGGGTGTCAGATTCGGCCGTCGCGCGGCGACGCACGGAAGCAGGGGTACAACCCCGGCGGGTCAAGTCGTGCTAGGCCGTTGGCATCTGCGCGTTCGAGTCTGGAAGGACGCCACCCGACGTGTCAACCTCGTCGGCGGGCCGTTCACCGTCCGGCAACCGTGATGTGGGAGCATCGGGCACGTGAGCGCGGTCTTGGATCCGGCACCCGACGACCGACCCTTCGCCGTCGTCGACCTCGGCTCGAACTCCGGACGCATGATCGTGTTCCGGCTCCGGCAGGGCGAGCACCTCGACGTGATCGAGGACGCGCGTGCCCCGCTGCGCCTGGCTCGCGAGCTGCGCGACTCCGACAGGCTCGGCCCCGATGCGATCGAGCGCACGCTCGAGGCGCTCCGCGACTTCGTCGCGGTCGCCAAGGGCGCCGGCGCGTGGCAGATGATCGCCGTCGCGACGTCGGCCGTGCGCGATGCGGTCGATGGGCAGGAGCTGATCGAACGGTCCCATCGGCTGGGCGTGCCGCTGCAGACGATCGACGGCGACCACGAAGCGATGCTCGGGTTCTTCGGGGCGGTGCACGACCTGCCGGTGACGAGCGGGTGCACGTTCGACGTGGGCGGAGGCAGCGCCGAGATCTCGTCGTTCCGAGATCGACAGCTCGTGCGCTCCTGGTCGATGCCGCTCGGGTCCCTGCGCGTGAGCGACGCCTTCCTCACGTCCGATCCGCCGGACGAGCTGGAGATCCGGGCGCTCCGCAAGGCCGTGAAGTCGTCGATGGCCGAGGCGGGGATCACGGAGCTCGGTCGGCACGAGCAGCTCGTCGGCATCGGAGGTACCGTGCGGAACCTCGCGAAGATCGACCTGCGCCGCACGGACTACCCGCTCCCCCTGCTGCACGGATATCGGTTGGCCGACAAGCGTCTGGCCGCCGTGATCGACGAGCTTGCAGGACGATCGCTGAAGCGCCGTGCCCAGATCCCGGGGCTGAACCCCGACCGTTCCGACACGATCGTCGGCGGCGCCCTCGTGATCCAGGGGATCGCGAAGCACCTCGGCGCGAGCGAGATCGTCGTGTCGAGTCGCGGGCTGCGGGAGGGACTCGCGCTCGCGACAACCGGCGCGACCGCCCCGTCGCCGGAATGGGTCCGTTCGATCTCGGTCGCGACCCTCGCGGCGCGATTCCACACGTGGAACGCGGCGACCGCCGAGCGTCGCACCGGTCTCGCGGCGGACCTGATCCAGGCGCTCGACCGGTCGGCGCCCCCGCGCGTGCGCGAGATGTTGGCGCACGCGGCGACCCTGCTCGACATCGGACGAGCGATCGACTACTACGACCGGTTCGAGCACGCCGCCAACATCGTGATCGCAGCGGACGTCGCCGGGTTCTCCCACGCCGACCTCGGAGCGCTCACCGCCATCCTGCGCCAAGCCGACGACGACACACGGCTCGGACCGTATGGTCGGCTCGTGCCCGACGACGACCGGCCCGCGGTCCTGCGCGCGGCGACCGCGCTCACCCTCGCCGACGAGCTGAACCGCCGCATCCCGCCGGGCGCCCCGTCTCCGATCTCCTGCAACTGGAGGCGCGGCGGCTTCGAGGTGGTCGCGCCGGTGCCGAGCGGGTGGCGCCCACGCGCCGTGGCGCAACGATTCCGGGCCGTCTTCGACGCCGATCTGCTCGTGGTGGCGAACGAGTCGGCGCCCGTACTCGCCCCGGCGCTCGAGCCCGACTGACGATCGGGCAGGTCTCAGACGTCGGGGTTCCCGTCCGACGGGAGCCAGCACCCCACCGTGGTCCCGGCGTCGGCGGCGCTGGAGACGCGACACCACCCGCCGACCAGTTCGGCGCGCTCGATCATCGTTGCGAGCCCGAGATGCCCTGGCACGGGCGTGCCCACGCCCTCGGTGTCGAACCCAGATCCGTCGTCGGCCACGACCACCGTCACCCCGTCCCCCGCCGTCGTGAGGCACACCGAGACGTGCCGCGCGTCCGCGTGCTTGTGAGCGTTCGCGACGGCTTCCTGCACGATGCGATAGAGCGCCGCCCGCAGCTCGGCCTCCGGTTCCTGGGTGAGCTCATCGACCACTTCGTGGGTCCAACCGGTCTCCTTCGCCGAACGGGCGAGGTACTGATCGATCGCGACGACGAGACCCTCGCTGTCCAGCGCCGCCGGCCGTAGCTCGAACACGAGCGATCGCAGCCGCTCGATCGACCCGCGCACCGTCGACTGCAGCTCGCCCAGGGCGGCGGTCGTGATCGTCTCGGGCTGCTCGGCCAGCATCGCGAGCCGCAGGTCGACCGCGCTCATCACCTGGATCGGATCGTCGTGGATGTCGGCCGCGATCCGGCGGCGTTCCTCTTCCTGCGCAGTCTCGATCTTCTGCGCCAGCTCGCGACGCTGCTCGATCGTGCGACGCAGCACCTCGAGGCTCCACCGCAGCTTCTCCTCGGCCTCCTTCTCGGCGGTAACGTCGAGCATCAGGCCGCGCCAGTACATCGGTTCGCCGTGCTCATCGCGCACGAGGAGCGCATGGTCGCGGATCCACACGATGCGCCCGTCCTTGGCGACGATTCGATACTCGGCGTGGAACGGCTGGCCGTCGCTGTTCGAGCGATCGTTCTCCTCGCGGACCGCGTCGGCGTCGTCGGGATGCATGACGCGCATCCAGAGTTCAGGGTCGCCCCACTCCTCCTGCGTATAGCCGAGCAGCGCCTCGGCCTGCGGGCTCGTGTAGAAGTTCGTGGAGAACTCGTCGGGGTGATCGATGTACACGATCGCGGGGATGCCTTCGACGAGCTCGCGGTAATCCTCGACGAATGGCGGGCCGAGCTCGTCGTGCATCGTCAGGCCCTCGAGATCAACCCCGCGAGCAAGGTCACGCGAGGCACGACGCTCGTGAGGTCGAGCCACTCGGCCGGAGCATGGTCGTCGCCCCCGATCGGCCCGAGCCCGTCGATCGTCGGCGTGCCGGCGGCGCTCGTCGTGTTGGCGTCGCTCGCGCCGCCCGTGGCGGCGTCGCGCAGCTCGAACCCGAGCTCCGACGCGATCTCGATCGCGAGTGCCGCGAGACGGGCGCCGCCCTCCTGCTTCTCCATCGGGCGGTGCCACCCGTTACCCTCGACCCGCGCGGTCACGCCGGTCACACCGTGGGCTGCGCAGATGCGATCGATCTCGGTCTCGGCCTCCTCGAGGGTCGCGAGCTCGGGCGAACGCAGGTCGACCTGGAGGATGCAGCGTTCAGCCACCACGTTCGTGCGGGTGCCCCCCCGAGCGACGCCGACGTTCACGGTCACGCCAGGCCAGCGACCGTTCAGCGCCTGCATCGCGATCGTCGCTTTCGCGGCCGCGAGCACCGCGTTCGCCCCCTTCTCGGGCTCGACGCCGGCATGCGCCGCGCGCCCGACGAACTCGATCGCGTAGTCCGTGATGCCCTTGCGGGCACTCACGATGTCGCCGTTGGCCCGGGCCCCTTCCAGCACGAACGCCGCGTCGTGCGCGGGCGCGAGCGCTCGGATCACCGGTCCCGACGTCGGCGAGCCGATCTCCTCGTCGGGGTTGCAAACGTAGGTGATGCGGCCGAATCCGACGAATCGGGCGTCCTGCAGTACGTCGACCGCATGGAATCCGGTCAGCAATCCGCCCTTCATGTCGGACACTCCCGGCCCCCGCGCGAGGTCGCCCTCGATGCGGAACGGTCGCTCGGCCACGGTGCCTTCGTCGAACACGGTGTCCATATGCCCGACGAGCAGCACGTTCGGCCCCCCACCACCCTCGAGGGTCCCGATCACGAGATCGCCGAGCTGGGGCTCGTCTTCGCCGGGCTCGTGGGCGCGGCGCTCGACCGACCATCCGCGCGCCCGCATCCGCGACTCGCACAGGTCGGCGATCGCGTTCACGCCGTCGGGCGTGTACGAGCCGCAGTCGACGTTGACCATCTCCTCGAGCTCCGAGACGAACCTTCCGTACCGGGCGGCGGCGAGCTCCCGCAACGCATGGATGTCCACGCGGCTGACGCTAGCATGGCCGCCTCTCGGCGAGCAGGGGGACCCATGAAGAGGGACGGCCTCGGAGCGGTGGTCGACCACCGGGGCGCCGCGATCCGTGTCGAGCCGATCGTGGTGGACGATCCCGGACCCGGCGAGGTCCTCGTGCGGCTCGCAGCGAGCGGCGTGTGTCACAGCGATGTGTGGGCGATCGAGCACGGGAACTGGGGCGCGCCCTGGCCGATGCTGCTCGGCCACGAAGGGGCCGGCGTCGTCGAGGCCGTCGGCAACGGGGTCACCTCCGTGGCCGCCGGCGACCGCGTCGTCATCACCTGGGCGGTGCCGTGCGGGCGGTGCCGACAGTGCCTGCGAGGTGCGCCGCGCCGATGCGGACATGAGCTGCACCAGCCGCCGCGCCTCCATCGCGCGGGTGGGCAGGTGCTCACCGGCGTTCTGCACTGCGGCACCCTGGCGACCCACACCGTGGTGACGGAGCCACAGATCGTCCCGATGCCCGACGCCCTCGCCCTCTCCCGCGCCTGCCTGCTCGGCTGCGGCGTCTCGACCGGGGTCGGAGCTTCGATCCAGACCGCGAAGGTGTGGCCGGGCGCGACGGTCGCGGTGATCGGCCTCGGCGGCATCGGCCTCGCGGCCCTGCAGGGGTCGCGGATCGCCGGCGCGACGAGGCTGATCGCGGTCGACGTCGTGCCGGCGAAGCTCGAGTGGGCTGTCGGGTTCGGAGCCACCGACACGGTCGACGCATCGGCGGGCGATCCCGTCGGGGCGGTCCGCCGGTTGACCGGTGGCGAGGGCGTCGACGTGGCCCTCGAGGCGGTGGGTCGGCCCGAGTGCGTGCGCCAGGCGGTGGAGATGCTCGGCTTCGCGGGCACCGCCGTCGCGATCGGCGTCCCACCCGTCCCGAGCGAGGTCACGATCCCCTGGAACGGCTCGGATCGAGCGGCATATCCGCACAAGGTGAACCTTCTCGTCACCGATGGAGGCGATCCGATCCCGCACGAGGACTTCCCCCGGATGGCGCGGTGGGCGATCGAAGGCTCCTTGGACCTCGATGCGATGGTGACCCGCGAGATCGCGCTCACCGAAGAAGACCTGAACGAGGCGGTGCGGGCCATGCTGGGGGGCGAGGTGATCCGGTCGGTGGTGGTCTTCCCGGGGGTCGACGTCTGAACGCCCCGACCGCGGTTCGGGCAGCCCGGTAGCATCCGCGCGTGCACGAGCGAGAGATGAACTGGATCTGGACGCTCGGCGCGCCACTGGTGCGCGCCGTGATGTCGATCGTCTTCAGGATCCGCATCGAGGGCATCGAGCACGTTCCCAAGAGCGGCGCGGTGATCCTCGCCCCGAACCACCTGAGCGTGCTCGACGGTCCGGCGGTCTCGGCCGTCACGGGCACCCACCGATGGCGCGCGACCCGTAACCTGATCGCGGCCGAGGTCTTCCGGGGGGTGATCGGCTGGATCCTCGTGCAGGCGCGACAGGTTCCGATCCGCCGAGGCACCGGCGACACCGGCGCCCTCGCCGACGCCGTGGCGGCCGCAGAGAGCGGTTCGTGCGTCGGCATCTTCCCCGAGGGACGGGTGGGCGACGATCCCGAGGACGGGCTCCAGCGCATCCGCTCGGGACTCACGCGCATCGCGATCCCGTCTGGAGCACCCGTCGTGCCGGTGGGGATCTGGGGTACGCACGACGTCTGGCCACGCTCCGGCCTCGATCGGACGTCGCTGCTGCGACGCCACACGCTGGGGGTGGTCTACGGCGACGCGCTCGTGCCACATCCCGGGGAATCGCCGACGACGTTCCGCGAGCGTTTCCGCGTCGCGCTCGAGGTCGCCGTCGCGCGCGCCCGGACGATCGCCGGAGGCCCGTCGTGATCCCGCCCGATGACATGCCGAGCCCATGGACGCGCACCTCGCGGTCGCTGGCCTACGAGAACGAGTGGATCCAGGTGTATCACGACGAGGTGCTGCGGCCCGACGGGGAGCCCGGCGTCTACGGCGTCGTCCACCCGCGCACGCACGCCGTGGGCGTGGTCGCGCTCGACGAGCACGACCGGGTGCTCCTCGTCGGACAGTACCGGTACACACTCGAGCGGTACTCCTGGGAGATCCCCGAGGGCGGGGTGCCGATCGGCGACGACCCGCTCGAGGGGGCACGCCGGGAGCTCGCCGAGGAGACCGGCTACCGGGCGGCGACGTGGCGCGAGCTGATGCGATTCTCCCTCGCCAACTCGGCGACCGACGAGACCGGTGTCCTCTACGTTGCGATCGGCCTCAGTGAGGGCGAACCCGAACCCGACGGGACCGAGGTGCTCGCGCTGCGCTGGATGCCGTTCGCCGACGCCGTCGAGGCGGTCCGGTCCGGCGAGCTCTTCGACTCGATGACCCAGCTCGGTCTGCTGCGCGTGGCGCTCGATCGTGCAATCGGTCGCCGGTAGACGCCCGCCGGCTCAGACTCGGGCGGCGATCTCCTCGGGCAGCCAGAACCATCGCAGGTGCTCGAAGTCCTCGCCGACCTCGACGCGCGCGTCACGCAACATCGGCGACGGCGGCGCGGCGAGCACGGCTCGGGCCTCGTCGAGGTAGCCGGCCAGGGCCGACTCGGGCGCCCGGTAGCGGTGGCCGGTGAACGCCATCTCGCCTCCCGCGTACCCGACGTCGTCGAGCGACATCGGGGGCTCCGGCTGGCCGTCCTCGTGGTGCCACATGCCCGTCGCCGGATCGAAGCGATACCGGGGCAGCAGCCGCCAGCCGTGCGTCGCGATCAAGTCCACCGCGTCGAGCACGTACTCGAACACGGCCTCGGTGATGAAGTAGTTGAAGTTCACCCGCACCCACCCCGGTTTGATGCCCTCGCACCCGCGGGCGATCTCGCGCTCGAACTCGTGCGACGTGTCGAGATCGATGCCGAGCAGCCGGTGTCCGTAGGGGCCTGCGCAGGAGCACCCTCCTCGCGCCTGCACGCCGAACAGGTCGTTCAAGACCGCGACCACGAAGTTGTGGTGCAGGTAGCGTCCCTCGTGCCGGACGACGAACGACACGATCGACAGCCGCGAAAGGTCTTGGCTCCCGAGGATCTCGATCGCCGGGTTCTCCTCCCATCGATGCATCGCCCGATGCGTGAACGACTCCTCGCGCCGTCGGATCGCCTCTGCGCCGACGGCGCGCTTCAGCTGGAAGACGAGACCCGCCCGGATCGACCCGACGATGTCGGGGGTGCCACCCTCTTCCCGATGCTCGATGTCTTCGAGGTACACGTGCTCGGTGGGGTTCACGTAGGCGACGGTCCCCCCGCCAGGAACGCTCGGCACCCGATTGCCGAAGAGCTCGCGCCGGGCCACGAGCACCCCCGGCGTGCCAGGCCCCCCGACGAACTTGTGCGGGGAGACGAAGATCGCGTCGAGCGCGGCACGCTCGTCGCCGCCGGGCGTCATCTCGATCTCGACGTACGGAGCAGCCGCGGCGTAGTCCCAGCACGACAGGACCCCGTGACGTCGCAACACGGCCGAGAGCGCCGGGACGTCGGACAGGATGCCGGTCACGTTGGACGCCGCCGAGAAGCTCCCGATCTTCAGCGGACGACCCGCGTGCTCCCGCAGGGAACGCTCGAGGGCCGCCAGGTCGATGCGGCCGTCATGGTCCTCGGGCACCGTGACGAGGTCCGCGATCGATTCCCTCCATGGCAGGTCGTTGGAATGGTGCTCGTAGGGACCGATGAACACCACCGGGCGTTCCGACCTCGGGATGCGGTCGAGCAACGCGTACCGGTCGTCGAGACCTGCGGGCAGCCGCAGGCCCAGGCAATCGATCAACTTGGCGATCGCCCCGGTCGACCCGCTGCCGCAGAAGACCACCGCGTGGTCGCGGTCGTTCGCGCCGCACGATGCTCGCACGATGCGCCGCGCATCCTCACGGAACCGCGTCGTCTGCAGCCCCGTGCCGCTCGACTCGGTGTGCGTGTTCGCGTAGAGCGGGAGCACAGCATCGCGGATGAAGTCCTCGATGAACGAGAGCGACCGCCCCGAGGCCGTGTAGTCGGCGTAGATGACGCGCCGCAACCCGAAGGGAGTGGCGATCGCCTCGTCCTCGCCGATCACAGCCGAGAGGATCGATCCGATCAACGCATCGTCAGCCACGCGCGGCATCGTAGCGTGCGGGAGACACGGGCCCACGTTCGCTCACGCACGCTGCTCGAGGCTCGTCATCGTCGGGCGGCCGCGCTTGCGCCGGTACATCGACTCGTCGGCCAGGCGAGGCAGAGTGCGGGCATCGTCGCCGGCGTACGGGAAGACGCTCCAGCCGATGCTGGCCTGCATCCCGACGTCGCCCACCTGCCGCCCGAGCGGTTGCTCGAGCGCGGATCCGATGCGACGCACCACGGCGTTGATCGACGCCTCGACGCTGCTCGTCCCCGCTCTGACGCGTCACGAGATCCGCGTCCCGCACGACAGCCTTGAGCCCCACCTCTACCTGCTTGCGCACCTCGTCGCCGGTACCGTGTCCATGCACGTCGTTCACGGTGCGCCTGATGCTGCCATCCGCAGCTCGGCTTCCTTGGTGGGCGTGATGTCGTGCATCCCCCCTGGACGTAGAGGGGTCTCCCCGTCCATCGTGGGTTCTGGACCTGCCTGAGAACGCGGCGAGCGGCCCCGAAGGCCGCTCGTCGGTGGAGTTTGGTGGCGTGCGGGCTAGCCCAGCGCCACCGCGCTGATCAGGTTCGAGTCGCGCAGCTTGCGCAGCGCCTCACGCTCGATCAGCCGCACACGCTCCCCGGAGAGACCGAGCACCTTGCCGGTCTCGCGCAGGCTGAGCGGCTGCCCGTTCTCGAGTCCGTAGCGCAGCGCCACCACGTGACGCTCACGCTCGTCGAGCACGCGGTCGACCGCGCCGCCGATCTCCTCGCGGAGCAGCGCGTCCTCGACCTCGTTGAACGCGGCGTCGGAGTCGACCTCCTCGATCAGATCGCCGAGCTCCGTGTCCTCGCCCACGGGCGATTGCAGCGACAGCGGCTCACGACGACCCATCTCGGTGAGGTCATCGATCTCCTCGACCGTGGTGTCGAGCGCCTTGGCGAGCTCCTCGCGGGAGGGCTCGCGACCCATCGACTGAGCGAACTGGAACCGCGTGCGGTTCAGCTTGCGGAGCCGGTCGTGGATGTGCACCGGCAGACGGATCGAGCGCGAGCGATCGGCGATCGCGCGCGTGATGCCCTGGCGGATCCACCACGTGGCGTAGGTCGAGAACTTGAACCCTCGGCGCCAGTCGAACAGCTCGACCGCGCGCATGAGCCCGATGTTCCCCTCTTGGATCAGGTCGAGGAGCGGCAGGCCCTGGCCCTGGTACTTCCGGGCCACGGACACGACCAGTCGTAGGTTGGCCATGATGAATCGCTGACGCGCGGCCTCGGCCGTACGGACGTCACGGCGAGCCTTCGCGATGCTCTTCTCGGACCGCAGACGCCCGGCGCGGAGGCGCTCCTCTGCCTCCTTGCCCGCCTCGATCGTCATGGCGAGTTCGACCTCTTCCTCCTTCGTGAGCAGCGGCTCGCGAGCCGCCGCCTCCAGGTAGAGGCGCAGGTCATCGGCGTCATCGGTCCCAAGGGGACGCGCTGGCTCCGGCACTTCGTATCACGCTCCTCCTCGAGGCCGCTCGATCGCATGAAGCGACGTCGTCGGTCCTCGGGAACTCGGGTTCCTCGGTCGTTCGGACGGTACCGGCCGCAGGGGATCGAGGCGCGCGGAAGAAAACGCCTTGGCAGCCGCTCGTGCGTATGGTAAAGGGTTCGACTGGCGTTTGTAAAGCTGAAGGGGTGTGGAGGTCTCGTGAAGGCTGCCTCGACCGCCGTCTCCCCGGTTCGGCATCTCGGCCATCTCGTCCCCCTCGCCCCGGCTCAGGTATATCTTCCAACGCCGTGAGCTGCGCAAACCTTCCCGTTCGTCCCGCTCCTCACTGGACGTTCGATGCGCGGACGCGCCCGGATGTGCCGTTCCCGTCAACGAGGCGGATCTGTGGGCGCCGGTAGCCTGTCGGGATGAGCCTCGATCTGCCCGAATTGCGCACCGCATACATCGACGGGCCGGTCGCCTTCCGGGAGTGGGAAGGACCGCAGGACACGACGTTCGTGCTCGTCCACGGGCTCGGGGGCTCGCACGTCAACTGGCTACAGGTTGCTCCCGGCCTCGCGGGCCTCGGGCGCGTGATCGCCCTCGACCTCCCCGGGTTCGGCTCCTCGCCGCGTGCGGGGCGCGGTTCCGGCCTGATGGACGAACGCCGGGCGCTCTCCCGGTTCGTTGCGGGCCGTGCGACCGGGCGTGTCGTGCTCGTGGGGAACTCGATGGGCGGGGTGATCGGCATCCTCCACGCGGCGGTCGAGCCAGGTTCGATCGCTGGTCTGGTCCTCACGAACTCGCCGTTCCCGTGGGTCCGTGGCGCTCTCCCGCATCCGGTGGTGATCGCCGGGTTCGCCGCCTACGACACGCCCGGGCTCGGGCCGCTCGTGCTCGAGGCGAGGATGCGCCGGATCGAGGCCGAGCGCGCGGTGCGACTAGGATTCCGTCTCATCGCGGCCGATCCGAGTTCGATCCCCGAGGAGATCGTCCGACTCACGGCCGATCAGATGAGGCAACGGGCTCGGGACCCGGACGCGCCGGCGGCGTTCCAGGACGCATGGCGGTCGCTGCGACGGCTCGGTTGCCGGCCCGACGTGGCGCGCCGGGCGATGGACGGGGTTCGATGCCCCGTCTTCGTGGTGCACGGCCGGCGCGACCGGCTGGTCCCGGCCGCCTATGCGGAGGCGGCGCTGCGCGAGCACCCCACGTGGCGGGCGCGAATCTTCCCTGATCTCGGCCACGTGCCGCAGATGGAGGCACCGAGCCGATGGCTCACGGAGGTCGCCGACTGGTACGCCGAGGCCCTGGGCTGACTCAGGCTCGCGGTCGGGCGGCCGCCGCCTTCTCGAGCTCGTCGATGGCGGTCTCGATGCCCCTGGCGAGGACGTCGACGTCGGGGAGCGAGTCCCAGTCGGCGGTGAGACCGAAGGCCATCGTGCCGGCGAGGCTCGTGCACGCGACGGAGAGTCCACTGCGCTCGCCCAGCGGCATCGCGGGGTAGTTCGCGACGAGCGGCGCGCCCGCGAGGTACAGCGGTACCTGCGGAGCCGGCACGTTCGACACCACGAGGTTGAACCAGCGACCTCGACTCGCGAGTCGGGCCGCCATCGCATGCAGCGCCGGCGGCGCGTACGCCCCGAGCCCGATGATCGAGTCGGCTCCCACGGCCATCGACGATTCCTTCAGCTGACCGGTGGCGCGGCGCACACGCTGGAGCCGTGTGCGCGCCCGGAGCCGCCCGACCGGCACGTCGACGAACGCGGGGGCGACGCGGTTGCCCACCTCGCCTTGCTCCGCCTTCGATCGCACCGATACCGGCACCATCACACGCAGCGTGCGCCCACGCGTCTCCTCGCCTCGGTGTTCGAGCAGGTCGTGCAGGCCGCCCGCCACGGCCGTGAGCACGACGTCGTTCACGGTCCCACCCAGGGATCGCTTGATCTCGCGGATCCGGGAGAACGACGCCTCGGCCATCGCGAACCGTCGTGCCGGTCCGATCACCGTGTCGAAGGGCCCCGCCGGCGGGGCACCCATATCGACCACATCGCGAACCCCCGAGAGCGTCTCGGCCACGACGGCCAGCGTCCGGGCCGGGGTCCCCACGGCGTGGCCGATCGCCTCGAGCGGGTGGAGCACCAGGTCTTGGGCAGCATCACGCAGCAACTCGTCGCGCGTCGGGGGAGGCGCGGCGGTCCACTGCGTGGTCGGCGGCGTGCCGATCTCGGCGTCGGGCGCGAGGTCGAACAGCGCCGAGGCGATCGTCATGCCGGAGATGCCGTCTGCGAGCGCATGGTGCATCTTCAGGAGCACGGCGGTGCGCCGTTCCGCGAGGCCCTCGAAGACGTAGAGCTCCCACAACGGCTTGGCGGGGTCGAGCGGGCGCGAGAGCACGCGTCCGACGGCACGCTCGAGCTGGAACCTCCCGCCCGGGGTCGGGATCGCGGCCCGCCGCAAGTGAAAATCGAGGTCGAATCGATCGTCGTCGACCCAAAGCGGACGCGCGATCCCGAACGGCACGCGCATCACTCGCTGACGCAGCCTCGGGGCGAGATGCAGCCTTGCCTCCACGACGCGTTGCACGTCGTCGTAGGTGAGGGGGCCGTCGTCGCGCGGATCGAAGACCGAGATGCCGGCGACGTGCATGTGCACGGCGGGGGTCTCCAGGTACAGGAAGCTCGCGTCGAGGCTCGTGAGACGTTCAGGCGTCATCGCGACGAGGGTACTCTCCGCCGAGGATGGCCGACGAGGTGGTGCTAGCGTTCGGCTTCGATGGTCGGCCGCCGCTCGATCGCGCTCGTGTTCGCCGGCGCACTGGCGACCCTCGCGGTCGCGACGCCGGCCGTGGGCACCGAGGGCTACGGCGCCACGGTCAGCGCGATCGACAACCTGTTCTCCCCGCCCGTCGTGCGGGTCGAGCCCGGCGACACCGTCGAGTGGACGATGGGCGGGCAGACGGCGCACACCGTGCGGGCCGACGACGGTTCGTGGGACTCGGGCGCCCTCGAGCCCGGCGACGAGTACGACATGACGTTCGAGGAACCTGGCGTCTTCTCGTACTTCTGCGAGTACCACGGCGCGCCCGGCTCCGGCATGGCGGGCGTCGTGCTCGTGGGGGACGTGCCCCTGCCGGGGTCAAACGGCGACGTCGGACCGGGGCGCGAGGCCGTCCCCGGCGGGTTCGCCGAGACGGTGCTGGTACCGAACGACGCCGCCACGATCCAGGAGGCGGTCGACGCCGCCCGGCCGGGAGGCATGGTGCTGATCGATGCCGGCGTCTATCGGGAGTCGGTCACGGTGAGGACCCCGTTCCTGACGATCCGCGGCATGGACCGCAACCGCGTCGTGATCGACGGAGGGTTCGAGCGAGCGATCGGCATCCACGTCATCGAGGCCGACGGCGTCACGATCGAGAATCTCACCGTCCGCAACCATCTGCTGAACGGGGTGCAGTGGACGAACGTGCACGGCTACTGGGGGTCGTTCCTGACGGCGTACAACAACGGCGACTACGGGGTGTTCGCCTACGACTCCGATTGGGGACAGTTCGACCGCTCCTACGCGGGCGGATCGCCGGACTCGGGCTTCTACATCGGACAGTGCTTCCCGTGCCACGCCGTCGTGCGAGACGTACTCGCCGAGCACAACGCGCTCGGGTACAGCGGCACGAACGCCGGCGGCGACCTCGCGATCGTGAACAGCGAGTGGCGACACAACCTCGCGGGCATCGTGCCGAACACGCTGGACTCCGAGGCAGACCCCCCGCAGCGCGAGATGGTGATCGCCGGAAACTTCGTGCACGACAACAACTCCACCACGGCCGACACGAAGGCGCTCACCTACCCGACGTTCGGCTCCGGCATCCTCGTGACCGGCGGGATCGGGAACCTGATCGCCTGGAACCTCGTGCAGAACCACGAGAGCTACGGCATCGCGGTGCTCCCGAACATCGATCGCAACGTGTGGGTCACGAGCGGGAACGAGGTGCGCGAGAACGTCGTGCGCGCGTCGGGTTTGGCCGACCTCGCACTCGGGGCGCCCGCCGCGGGCACCGACTGCTTCGAAGGCAACGACGCGGGACGCACGGCGCCGCCGGCGATCGAACTGCTGCGCGGCTGCGACTCGTGGCTCGCCGACATCGGCGGTGGTTCGATCGCGCCGACGCTGAACGCCGCGGTTCGGTTCCTCGACGCGCTCGACGGGTCGTTCCCGCACGGCGACTGGCGCACACAGCCGGCCCCGCCGGACCAGCCGACGATGCCCGACCCCGAGAACGCTCCGCCCCGTCCGGCGATCCCGGAACAGAGCGTGCCACAGCCCTATCGGATCCGAGCCGTCGGCTCGATGGATCCGGCACCGCCCACCGTCGACAAGGAGCTCTCCGTGTTCGGAACCCCGCTCGCCACCTCGTGGTGGAGCCTGCTGATCGGCCTCTACGGGTACGTGCTGCCGGGCATCCTCTACGCCGCCTGGGTCACGATCGCGTTGTGGGACCTGATCCGGCAGGAGTCGCAGTCGATCTCGTTCCGGGCGCGCTGGATGGCAGCGGTGCTGCTCGTGCCGTTCGCGGGGCCGCTCCTCTACTTCGCGTTCGGGAGATCGCCGATCCCCTCGCAGCTCCGCCTGATGCTGACGGTGGGCGGGCTCGTGGCGACGCTTTCGATCTCCGCCCTCGCCGCGTTGCTCGGTGGCTAGGACAGGGCCTCGATCGCACGGGGCACCGCGTACTTGCCGAGCGCGTCGGTCAGCGCGAAGGCGATCAGTGCGACATCCAGACTCCGGGATCGGAGCGCCTCGAGGCTCGTTCGGTCGGGCAGGCTTCATCGGCGTCGGAGCAGGCTAAGGATCGCCGGGTGCGCTGGGGGTGTGTCGCCATGCTCGAGGTTCGGTTCATCGGATGCGGTCCTTGCCATCGTGGGCGCAACGTCCGGTTGGCGGCGGATGTTCCGCCTCATGGAGCGGGTGGCCCGGCAGGCACCTGCTGGGTGATGCAGTGCGGGCCGCCTCCTCCCTCGTGCAGGACGCGCCCGTCGACGCCGATCAGCTCCCGATCGGGCATCGCCGCTTCGAGCTGGGCGAGCGCGGTCTCGTCCTCGGGAACACCCGCGAGAGGCACGATCGCCCCGCCCCCGTTCGTCAGGTAGAGGTTCAGGTGGGTGAGCTCGAGCGTCGCGCCGGGGTCGATCGGGTGCACCCGGAGAGAGCGCCCTCGGGCGTCGACGACACCCTCGATCGCGCGACGGTTCTCGCCCCCCCGCTCATGATCCGGATCGCCATGGTCGGCCGGAGCGAGCAGGACGACCTCACCCGGAGCGACGAAAGCAGCGATGCCATCGACATGGCCGTCGGTGTCGCGGCTCGCCGTCCATCCGCCCGGCAACCACACGATGTCTTCGGCCCCGAGGTAGTCGCGCAGCAGACGCTCGTTGCCCTCTCGTCCGAGGCCAGGGTTGCGGTTGGGGTTCAGCAGGCACGTCTCGGTCGTGAGGAGCGTCCCCTCCCCGTCGACGGTGATGGCGCCGCCTTCCAAGATCATCGGCGCGACGTAGCGGCGCATGCCCAGATGGTCGGCGATCACCGCCGGCACCTGCGCGTCGCGATCGTACGGCCGGTATCGCTCCCCCCAACCGTTGAAGCCGAAGTGCACGAGCGCGACCTCGCCGCCACCGTTCGTGACGAAGATCGGGCCGGAGTCGCGCATCCAGGAGTCGTCGATCGGCGTCGGAAGCAGCTCGACATCCCCCTTCAGCAGCGAGCGGGCCCGCCCGGTCTGCTCGGGGTCGACCACCATCACGACCGGCTCGAACGCAGCGATCGCGTTCGCCACCATCGCGAAGTCTCGTTGCGCGTCCTCGAAGAGCGCTCCCCACAGGGCCGCTCGTGTTCGGGTCGGCCACGCCATCAAGGTCGCCTGGTGAGGTGACCACTCCGCCGGCATCGCGAACCCGTCGTCGCCAGGCGTGCGGTCGGTGACGCCTTCGCTCACGGCTGCTCGAGCTGGATGCGGATGCGCTTGTTGGCCTTGCCCTTCGACTCCGTCTTCACGACCTTCACGCGGCCCACCTCGCCGCTCGAAGCGACGTGCGTGCCGCCGTCGGCCTGCTTGTCGATGCCTGTGATGTCGATCACACGGATCGGGTCGACGGACTCGGGGATCAGCGAGACCTTCGTCCGGATCAGGTCGGGGTCGGCGAGCGCCTCCTCACGGGGCAGGAAGTGTACGAGGACCGGCACGTCCTGCGCGAGTCGAGCGTTCAGGCGCTGCTCGACCTCCTGGCCGAACTCCTGGCTGATGCCGTCGAGTTCGAAGTCCATGCGCGCGACGCCGCCGGAGTCCATGTTCCCGCCGGTGACCTTCGCGCCGAAGTCGGCGAAGACGACCCCGGACAACGCGTGCAGGGCTGTGTGGGTGCGCATGTGCTGGTAGCGCCGATCCCAGTCGATCTCTGCCGTGACGCTCGAGCCGACCGCGGGTGCGCGTGTCGACGGGTCCACCGCGTGCACGATCTCGCCGTCGTCGCGCGACTTCGTCGCGTCGGTGACCGCGCACTCGCCACCCTCCCAACGGAGGGTGCCGGAGTCGCCGGGCTGGCCGCCGCCGCGCGGGTAGAACACCGTGCGGTCGAGGACCACGCCGTCGTCGCGAACGTCGACGACGGTCGCCTCGCAGGTGCGCAGGTAGGCGTCGTGTGAATACAGGTCGTCGGTCATGCAGGGACGCTATCGCAGGCCGGGGTGCCCGTCAGAGAGGGCACCCTGCCACCACATCAGACGTTCGGCTCGACGGTACGCGTCGTGCGAACGACCGACGCGATCACGGCGCCCACGAGGATCAGCGCGCCCCCCGCCGCCACCGTCGGGGTGATGGGCTCGTCGAGGAAGATCGCCGCGAGCACGGCGACCGTGAGCGGCTCGATCACCCCGATGATCGCGTTGCGAACGGCGCCGACCCGCTGCAAACCCGCGAGCATCGTCGCGAACGCTCCCGCCGAGACGAGCACGATCGCGGCGAGCCGCGCAGGGCTGGCGCCGGGGGGGATCACGAACGAGCCAAGCACGATCGCGAACACGACGTTCGAGGTCGCGGCGCCCGCGCCCAACCATCCCGCGGCGGTGACGGGGTCCGTGCGGCGCACGTGCCGGTCGGTGCCCACGAGGTAGGCGGTGTACGCGACCGACGTCGCGAGGGCCAGGGCGATGCCGAGCGGCTCGACGTCGGTCTCGCCGCCCCCGCCGAGCACCACGATCGCGCTGCCACCGATGGCGAGCGCGAGCGCAACGAAGAGCGGCGGCGAGGGCGCTCGTCGGTCGAGCACGATCGTCACGAGCATCACCCACACCGGATACGTGTAGAAGAGCAGCGTGACCGCCGCCGCCGACCCGTGGTTCAGGGCGGAGAAATAGAGTGCGGCCTCCGTGCCGTACCCGAGCGTGCCCGCGAGCGCCAGCGCGAGGCGCTCGCCGGGCACCGGCAGGCCGGGCCGCCGGAGCACCACAGCGAGCCCGAGCAGCAACACGGACTGCCCACCGAAACGGATCGCCAGCGTGACGAACGGCGGACCGCCTGCCTGCACCTTCGAGCCGAGGATCACGACGCCGGCGAAGAGCACCGCCATCGCGACGGACATCGCCGACCCGATCAGCTCGCCTCGGTGGTCGACCGCGCGGCGCGTCGACCCGACCTCGCTCACGCCTCACCCTCGAGGAACCCACGTACCCGGTCCACGAGCGCGGGGACCGACGCGAGCAGATCGTCCTCGGACTCCAGCACGATCGCCTCCGCGTGCGGCATCACCTCGGCGAGCCCGCGTGCCACGGAGGCGGGGTGGATCGAATCGCCCTCACGGCCGATCACGAGCGCGGGCGCGCGCACCGCGGCCAGCACCGAGACGTCGGAGATGGCGGCGTCACGCACGACCTCCCGGATCGCTCGCGCGACGCCGACCGGGTTCATGTCCTGCCAAAGCAGGAGGTCGAACTCGCGCAGGCCGGGCTGCGTCTCGTAGTTCCGGGCGCGCCCAGATTCCTGCAGGATCGCCTCGATCGCCTCCTCACGGGGGAGCGTCTCGAGGATCTCGGCGGTGCGCTCGAACAAGGGCGTCGTTCCGATCGAGCCCTCGAGCGCCGAGGGCAGCAGGAACACCAACCGCTCGAACCGGTCGGGCTCGCGCTCGAGCAGGTGCGCGAGGGTGCCGGCCCCGAGCGAGGTGCCGACCGCGCGGGTCGCACCGGTCTCGCGAGCGACGGCGTCGAGATCGCGGGCGAAGTCCGCGTACCGATAGGCCCCGGCCTCGGGCGTGCTCGAATGCCCGTGCCCCCGGAAGCAGAACCGCACCTTCGTGCCCGGCGCCATCGGCGTGAACGCGGCGAGCTCCATACAGGAGTTGGTCAACCCATGCGCGAACACGGTGACGGGGTCGCCCGAGCCCTCGATCTCGACGTGGATCGTGGCGTCGCCTGTCTGCAACTCAGGCATGGACCGCGGTTCCCTCAAGCATGGCACCCGAGGGTACGATGCCCCTCACGATGCACGACGACGCAACTGATGCGACCGACGCAACGGTCATCGACATCGCGCGCAGCGATGTCGAGAACGTGCTCTCGCGATTCCGTGTGCGGCTCATCGACGCCGACGGTTCGACGACCGAGCACGACGTGACGATGTCGCGCGCGGAATGGGAACGGTTCGGCGCCGGCTACCGCACGCCGGAGGCGTTGGTCGAGGCGTCGTTCCGGTTCCTGCTCACCCGCGAGCCCAAGGAGCAGATCCTCGGCGCGTTCGCCCTCGGGCAGATCCCCAGGTACTTCCCGTCGTATCAGCGCGACATCGAGCCGAGCGCCTGACGCCTCAGTCGACCTCGGCCGGCACGACGGGCTCGCCGTCGATCTCGATCAGGTCGTCCTGCGGGGCGAACTGATCGCGGATGCGTCGCGCCCATGCCACGACGAGTGCGGTCAGGCCGAGGAAGACGATGCCCGAGACGAGCAGGATCGAACGCGTGGTGGCCTCGCTGTCCTCCGTCCAGAGCAGGAAGAGGATCACCGCCGGCACGATGTAGCCGAGGTTGTAGGCGATGTCGAACAGCGCGAACGCCCGGCCGCGGAAGTCGTCGGGCATCGTCTGCTGCATGATCGTGTCGGCCGAGATCTTCCCGACGAAGAACGAGAAGAAGCCGATGAACAGCATCGCGGCGAAGCCCGCCACGGAGACGAACAGCCCACCCACGATCGTGCCGACGCCGAGCAACACCATCGACATCAGCAGCAGGCGCACCGGCGGCACCCGGTCCTTGTACTTCTGCGCCACGACCATGCCGAGCGCACCGCCGACGAGACCACCCAGGCCCGAGAGGACCAACGCGAGAGTGTCGGAATCGCCGCCCGCCACGAGGTTCTTCGCGTGGAGGCCGAACACGAACAGGCCGAAGCCCCAGAACTGGTAGCGGAGCATCTGGAACGACGAGAGCCCCAGCGCCGCGGGCGCACGGCTCGCGACCTCCTTCAAGCCGGCCACGATGTTCCGCACGACCTGTGAGGCCTCCTGGGCGAACGTCGTCTCGTGCGGTCGCAGCTCGGCATGGCGCAGGTGCTTCGCGACGAACGCGCCGACCAGCAGCACGACGGCCCCGACGACGACGGGCACGAACGGCGGCACGAACCCGGCGAGCGCGCCGCCGAACACGATGCCGAAGATCTGCGCGAGGGCGCCGCCAGCCTGGGAGAGGCCGTTTCCCTGCAGCAGGTCCTTCCCCGAGAGCACGTCGGGCATCGCGGCCGACTTCACGGCCAGGGCGATCCGGACACACGCCTGCACGGCAAGCAATCCGAGGATCAACGCCCCGGTCGCGAAGGCCTCGCCCTCGGTGGTGTCGGAGCCGAGCGGCACGAGCACCGCGAGCGACACGACGACGACCACGACGGCCGTGACCACGTCGGACCACCACACGACGCGCCGGCGTGGGAAGCGGTCGATGAACACGCCGATGAACGGCGAGATCAGCGTGTACGGCACATAGAGCGCGAGCACCACCGTCAGCAGGTAGTCGGCCGACGGCAGGTTCTGCACGTCGAAGCCTTCCTGCCCGCCGAACGCGAGCGACTTCGCGATCGCGCCCTGCACCACGCCCTGCCCCGCCTGAGCGAGGAACTGCACGCCCATCAGCACCGAGAAGTCGCGGTTCGAGAAGACCGCGAACATCGCGTTGAAGAAACCGCCGAACGCCTCGAGGGGCTTGCGCAGCCAGGCGTCGGCCACCCGCAGGGCGGCGCCGATGCCGATCGCGAGTGCGACGACCGTCCAGCCCTTCGACACGCTGAGCGGGCCGCGCCACACCGCGAGCACGGCGATGCCGGCGAGCAGGACGAGCACGACCGATATGCCGGGGATCAACGCGATGCGATCGACGGTGGTGCGGATGCCGAGCCAGTTCGACGCGAGCCAGCCGGGCACGATCAGGAGCACGCCGAGCAACGCGATCACGAGCAGGTTCTGCGGCAGGTTCTCGAGCGGCCCCGGGTGCGCCTCGAACTTCGCGGCCTCATCGGCCGCGGCGGCCTGCGCGCGCTCGGCCACATCGGCGGACGGCGACCACAGGCCTTCGCCCTCGATCACGTACACGTCGGGCCCTACCTCGACACCCTGGGACGTCACCGCCTCGAGGTTCTGCTGCTCGACGTCGGCCGGGCACTTTTCGACGCCGTTGCACAGGCCCCCGTAGTACTGCCCGATCAGGAACACGACCGGCGGCTCGGAGAACTCCTCGAACCGCGGCTGGAAGTCGTCGGCCTGCTTCCCGTCGGGATCACACAGGTTCGCCTCGCCGCCGAACGCCTCGCACCAATGGGCGGTGGCCGCGTCGGTGTACCCCTCGCTGCCCGCCGTCGAGGTCGTGCGCTCGCCCGCGAGGAAGTTCTCGAGGGTGCCGAGATACGTGACCGATCGCTCGATCGCCTCGCCCGGCAGCCCGGTGCGGAACACGTTCGAGTACGTCTTCGCCCACCCGTAGGCGGTATTCGTCTCGGTGGCAGGGTCGTCGGTGTCGCCGTAGTTCACGACGAGCACGTTCGCCCGCTCTCCGGCCGCTTCGACGACCTCGTTCACGGCGGCGAGCGAGGTGCGGACCTGTTGGTTCGCCCACTGGTTCGTCTCGCTGACCCAGCGGTTCTCGACGCCGTCGTAGAGCACGTACGCCAACGAGGCGACGACGAGGACCGAACCCATCGCGCCGGCGACGAGGACCGCGCCGTGGCGGCCGCGGAGCAGCCAGCGGATCGCGACGAACGCGCCTAAACCCACCAGCGCCATCGGGGCTGCCGACGCGTTCATGAACCGGTAATACGGGAGCGCCGCGCCCGTGACCACCGACGCGGCGCCGGCGAACGCGACCAGCCACCAGATCGACACCTGGTCCTCGGTGCGCGCCGGCTCGCGCGTGCGACGTGAGAGCAGGATCGTCGAGACGATCGCGATCGCGATGAACGGCACGATCACGAGCGGCTGCAGCGAGTTCACCCATTCCACGAGCCGTTCCGTGAAGAACTCCGCGCTGTAGGGCGGGGGCAGCGCCGCCTCCGCGAGGCTCGCCGGTTTCCCCCAGATGCCGACGACCCACATCGCGAGGCCGGCGATCATGCCGAAACCGACCGACATCAGCATGGGAGCGTCGGCCCGGAGCGCGGCCCCCAGCGAGAAGCGGCTCGTCAGGAAGTGGAGGCCGAACACCGCCATCAGCACGGCGCCGAAGATCACGCACGTCGTCGGATGCGTGAACGCGGCCGCGATGCCGACCAGGAACAACGCCGTCCTCGCCCCCCACGAGGTGCGGGCCTCGTGGACGAACGGGATCATCAGCGCCAGCAAGAACAGCACCGTGATGTTGTCGAGGTACCCGACGTAGGGCGTCGTCAGGAACAGGGCGACCGTGGCCAGCAGCGTTGTCAGCACCACGAGCGGATCGCGACGGCTCCGCAACAGCGCGGCCCCGAGCGCGAGCCCAGTGAGGATCGGGATGCCGATCATCAGATAGGCACTGAAGGTGTACCGATCGATGCCGACGACCTGCTGCAGCAGCGCGCCGGCGAGCGGCACGGTCACGCGGTACCCGCCGGCGAACAGCCCGTTCGGTCCCCACTCCTCGGCGACCCGCACAGGGTCGGCCTCGAGGATCACCTGGGCGCGCCACGTGTACCAGGCGGGGTCCCGCGTCGGCGCCGACAGGCTGGGGTCGGCCAGGAACTTCCAACCGAGCACCAACAGCATCAGCAGGGCGAACCCGCCGACCATCCACCACGACCCGAGCCAGCGCGGGCCCGAGCCGGGGCTCGAGCCGGGCAGGGGCGGTTCGCCCGCCGGTGCCCTCACGGTGTCGGTCGCAGCCATGGAGCGGATCCCTTCTCAGTTCGTGGGGGAGGGTGTCGTGCGGGCAGCCCGGACCCCGCCAAGGTCATGGGGACCGCCACAGGATAGACGAGCCGCACCCTCGCGCCCGGAAGGCCGCGCGTGTCAACGCGAGGCCTCGGGAAGGCACGGGAGGCCCGACATCAATGCCGACGGGAACGCCGCCTGCATCACCTCGTCGTTCTCCTCGCCGGGGTTCGGCACGACGCCGCCGCCCGCGGTCTGCGACTGTGTGAACGTCATCATGAACCGCGCCACGTCGTCGACCGTGTGCCCGTTGGCCTCGAGCTCCGCGAGGTTCAGGAACGTCTGCGTGGGCTGCATCAGATCGACGATCTCCGGGCCGCCGGAGGACCCGAAGCGTTCATTGATCATCTCCTGCATCGGACCGGTGGAGATCTGATAGCCCCCGCTCGCGGCGGGGTCGGGCATCGAGGCGTGATCGGCCGTCAGTACCATCGCCCACTCGCCCGTACCCACCTCGCGGTTCAGGAACGTGACGAGATCCTTCATCGCCGCGTCTTGTGCGACGACGGCGTCTCGCATCTCGGGGGAGTTCATCGACCACACGTGGCTGACGTAGTCGATCTCCTTGAAGTTCAGGTACAGCAGGTCGGGCACGTCGTCGACCCCGAAGCCCTCGCGCCGGATCACCTGCTCCACCACTCGCTGTTGGTACGGGGTTCGGGCGGGCGTGTCGAAGCCCTGCAGCAGCTCGTCGATGTCGTTGTCGCGCCACTTCCCGTCGAGCTGCCCGTCGGCCTGGTCGAGAGCCTCCTTGTCCTGCTCGAACCCACCCACGTCGTTCGCGTAGCCGGCCAGCTCGTAGTAGGCGGCCTCGCGCTCGGGCAGGTTCCACTCGAAGCCCTCGTCGGTAAGTGTCTCCCCGCCGATCACCGACCGGGTGAGCGCGAGGTCGCGGTCGCCGCCCGAGAAGAACGACCCGTGCCCGAGCATGCCGAAGTGGATGTCGACCGTGCCGACGATGCCGGCGAGCGGCTCGTTGCCCATGGCGCGGTCGTACACATCGGCGAACGTTGGCTCGATGAAGAACGTCGGGCCCTGGTTCCAGGGACCGGTGATCCGTCCGGCGACGAGCATGTTGTGCCCGACGATGCCGTGGTGGCGCGGGTAAGCCCCCGTACCGATCGTCGCGTGGATCTGCGCGGTGCTCGTCGGCGACGACCCCACGGTCGCGTCCGTGTACCAGGTGCCCTTCGGGATCAGCGACTTCGTGAACGGCCACGCGCCCGGATGCTCCTCGAGCACGTTGATGCCGCCCGCGTCCCACACCATCGTGACCAGCAACTTCGGGATCCCGCGCTCGGACTCGGGAAGCAACGCCTCGCTCATCGGCTGGCCGTCCGGCGCCCGGAAGCCGTCGAACTTCATGAGCTCCGCCGTCGTCGGCGCGATCCCCGCCACGGTGACGGGTCGATCGACCTCGCCCTGCTCGCGCACGAAGCCCGGGCCGTACCAGAGCATCGGCACCGTCTGGATATAGTCCCAAGGCCCGACGTGCGGCAGACCGGAACCGACGAAGTTCGGCTCCTTCGGCACGAAGCTGAGCTGCGCGCCCCGGTCGGGTCGCCACCCCCGCCAGATGCGCACCAGCTGGTCGTGCGGCAGCGAGCAGGCGGCCGCCACGAGATCGCGTTGTCCCGACCGGGCTCGTGCATCCGGGACGGGACGGACGAGCACCAGTGCGACCAGCACGGCTGCGAGCGAGAGGGGAACGAGCGGTCTGCGGACGGACATGTCGGCATAGGGAACACGACCCCGGTCGGGCACGACAACCTGGGCGCGTGGAGAGTCTGTGACGGGTCCGAGCCCGTGCGGAGGCCCCGGTCCCAGGCGGTAGCGTGGATGCGTGCTGATCGGTCGTCGGCTCTCGTCACTGTTGCTGATGCTGGCGCTCGTTGGAGCTCCGGCGGTGGTCCTCCGCGTCCTGTGCGTCGGGAGCAGCTGCGACGCGAGCGAGGCGGATGCGCAGGCCTCGGTGCCGTTCTGCCCCCTCCCCCAGGGTCTGCGTCGCGAGGTCGCGGCCGGATTCCGTGAAGGACGCTCCCCCGACGTGATGGCGGCCACCGCAGGGCTCGATGTCGTCTCGACGCAGGTCCAGCGGGGGGCGAGGGTGCCCTGGCCCGGGACCGAGGAGAGTGACGGCGTCTCGGGCCTGCCCGACACCCGGGTGCCGATCGTGTTCCTCGGTGCCGGCGTTCGACCGGGCGACCTGCCGCCGGGCAGCGGGCTGGACACGATCGCGCCGACCCTCGAGGAGATCACCGGGTTCCGGCGGGCGCACCCCGAGGTCCGGACCGGTGCGGCCATCGACGGGGTCGCGGCCGAGGGGAGCGCCGCACCCGCGCTCGTCGTGATCATCGCGTGGAAGGGCATCGGCACCACCAACCTCGAGCGGGATCAAGCGGCGTGGCCGTTCCTGGGCCGAGCCCTCCGTACGGGCGCGGGGACGCTCACGGGCACCACCGGCTCCCTTCCGCTCGACCCCGCCGCCACGCTCACCACGATCGGCACCGGCGGACGACCCTCGAGCCATGGCATCACCGGCACCGTCGTCCGTGAGGACGACGGTGGGGTCGCGGTCGCATGGTCGGCGCCCGGGTCGGGCTCGGTGATCGCCACGCTCGCCGACGACCTCGACCACGACTCGGGCGGGCGTGCTCGGGTCGCCGCCATCATCTCGAACCCCGCCGACCGGGGCATCGTGGGCAACGGGTGGTACCTCGACGCCGCCGACGACGACACGATGATGCGCCTCGACGACCCGGGGCGCGCCGCGACGGTCGCCCGGTCGATCACCACCTCCGAGGAGCTCGGCAGCGATCGCGTGACCGACGTGCTGGGCATCGTGCTCGACGGCGGAGTCGACCGGGTCGACACGGCGACGGCACGGGTCGTGTCGACGGTCCGGCGCCTCGTCCCTCACGCGACGTTCGTCGTCACCGCCACCGGAACCCTCGCCGGCGGTGGCCAGGGCGAGGATGCCCCCGGCCTCGCCGACGACGTCGAGGCGGCACTCGGCGCCCCGGTCGTGGCCGAGGTCGCCGCGGACGGGATCTTCCTCGACCGAGACGTGCTCGTGGACCGCTCACTCACCGGGCAACAGGTCGCGGATTCGATGGGCGCGCTCGTCGACGACGCCGGCCGACCGCTCTTCGACGACGTGTACCCGTCGTTCGCCGTCGCCTTCTCGAGGTACTGCTGATGGCCGTCGACGCGCGACCTCGTGCACCGTCGTCCAGGACGCCGCCTCGGGACGGCTCACGCGCGCCCGTCGCGATCGTGACGGCCGTGCTCGTGGCCGTCGCCGTGCTCGTGCGTGTCGTCGATCCCTCGAGCCTGCCCTGGCTGCGGAACCTGCTGATCGTGTTCGGCTCCCTGCTGGTCGAGGCGATGCCGTTCATCCTGCTGGGTGCGACCGTGTCGGCCGCGATCGAGGTGCTCGTGCCCGCGTCCGCGTTCGCACGCATCGCGTCGCTCCCGCGTGCCCTGCAGCTGCCGGCCGCGGCCGCGGCCGGCGTCGCGTTCCCCGTCTGCGAGTGTGGCTCGGTGCCGGTGGCACGCCGGCTGGCCGCGAAGGGCCTCGCTCCGAGCGCCGCGATCACGTTCATGCTGGCAGCCCCGATCGTGAACCCGGTCGTCGTCGCGTCGACGTTCGTGGCCTACCGCGGGCGGGACACCCTTTGGATCATGGTGCTCGGACGTCTCGCGCTCGGTTTCATCGTGGCGATGACGGTCGGGTGGGTCCTGGGCCGGGTTCGCTCGGGAGAGCTGCTGCGTGCCCGCGCCGGCGGGGTCGAGGCCCACGAGGTCGACGACCGAGAGCCGCGATGGCGGCGCTTCTTCGGGCACCTAACCGGCGACGTCGTGTTCATGGCGCGGTTCCTGATCATGGGCGCCGCCATGGCCGCCGCGATCCAGACCTTCGTGCCCCAATCGATCGTGAACAGCGTGGCGAGCCTTCCCGTGTTGAGTCTCATCGCGATGATGGCGCTCGCCTTCGTGATGTCCCTGTGCTCGGAGTCCGACGCCTTCGTGGCGGCATCGTTCACGGCGTTCGGCCCGGCGTCCCAGCTCGCGTTCCTCGTCTTCGGCCCGATGGTCGACCTGAAGCTGGCCGCGCTGTACGTAGGCACGTACCAGCGGGGGTTCCTTCGCACGGTGGTGATCGCCGTCGGCGCATCCACGCTCGTGGCCACGATGTGGATCCAGGTGATCTGGGGATGACGGGATGAGCGCACACGGCGACCGCCCGACGTTCAGCGCGCCCCGCGTGGCGGCCGGGCTCGCGATCGGGGCGTGGGCCGGGCTCTTCTGGTTCCTACTGCTCGGTGGACGTACATCGCTGTACCTGTCCACGCGCACCGCATGGCTCGTGCCGCTCGGGGCGGCACTGGCCACGATCGCATCCGTGGGACGGCTCGCCTCGGCCCGGGTGCGCTCCCCCGAACCGCTCGGCAGCCGGGAGACGTGGATGTTCGGTCTGATCGTGCTGCCCGTCGTGCTCTTGCTCACGCTGCCGCCGGCCACGCTGGACTCCTACGCGGTGAACCGGCGCTCGAACTCGACCGCGATCGGATCGAGCGCGCGCATCGTGAGCGGCCCGATCGATCTCGTCGACGTCGCGGCCGCGAGGGCGGTCGTCGACGCCGAGGCGGCGCTGAAGGCCCGAGCCGGCGAACGGGTCACGATCGAGGGGTTCGTGACCGAGGAGCCCGGCGAGGCCGACCGGTTCCAGCTGACGCGGTTCGTGATCACGTGCTGCGTCGCGGACGCCACGATCAGCTACGTCACCGTCGTCGACGCGCCTCCAGGAAGCTTCGAGACCGACCAGTGGATCCGCGTCGTCGGACCGATCTACCCCCTCGGCAGCGACATCCTCGTGCAGGCCGAGTCGGTCGAACCGATCGATCAGCCCGACGAGCCCTATCTCACCCCTTGAGGATCACGCACACGCGCGACAGGTGCCGATCAGGTCGAGGCGGTGGCGCACCTTCGCGAACCCGCTCCGTTTCGCCAGCCGATCAACCGCACGATCCATCGTCGTCTCGAGGTCTGGCGGGATCCTGACATCCTCCACCTTGCCGCAGTTCGAGCAGATCAGGTGGTGATGGTGCTCGGTGAGCTCCTCCGCCAGTTCGTACCGCGCGAACTCCCCCTCGGTGATCACGCGGCGCACCACCCCCGCGTGCTCGAGCACGGAGAGGTTGCGGTAGACGGAGCTCTGCGGACCCGTGCGCGCCTGCACGAGATCGGCGGTCGACAGCGGGGTCCGCGCACGCTCGAGGGCGGCGACCAGCGACTCTCGCTGCGGCGTGTACCGCTGTCCGACGCCACGGAGTCGCTCGGCGACGGTCGAGTGCAGATCCGGCGCCACGAGCCGCATCATACGTCGGCCTCCGGCACTCCCCGTCCCCATGCGAAGGCGTGGGACGCGACGGCGACGATCACGAACACCCCGGCCGTGACCAGCACGATCGTGCCTCCCGGAGCGAGCCCACCGGGGAACACCCTCGACAGCGCGAGCCCCGCTACGGACGCGCCGACGCCGATCGCGACCGAGATCGCGAGGGATCCCGAGAACGAACGCGCGAGCATCTGCGCGCTCGCGACCGGCAGCACCATCATCGCGGCGACGAGCAGGATGCCGACGATCTGCATCGCCGCGACGACCGCGACCGCGGTGAGGACGGCGAGCAGGGCGTTGAGGACGCCGACCGGCAGTCCGGCGACGCGCGACCATTCCTCGTCGGTGACGACCGAGAACATCGCGCGGCGCAGCACGAGCACCGCGGCCACGATGCCGAGGCCGAGCAGCACGAGCGCCCGGACCTCGGCGGGACGCACCGTGAGGGGCTGTCCGAAGAGGAACGTGAGCACGTTCGCCGAAAGGCCCTCGCCTGCAGAGATCAGCACCACGCCCAGCGCGATGCCCGAGTAGAAGAGGACCGCCAGCGCCACGTCGCCCGACGTGCGTCGCCTGGCGCGGAACCACTCGATGCCGAGGGACCCGCCGACGGCGAAGGCGAGCGCCGTCCACAGCGGCGCCCACCCCGCGAGCAAGCCGGCTCCGACGCCGGCGAACGCCACGTGCCCGATGCCGTCGCCGATCAGGGAGAGTCGCTTCTGCACGAGGAAGACGCCGATCGTCGGTGCGAACGCCCCCACCACGATGCACGCGACGAGCGCGCGCTGCATGAAGGCGAGATCGAACGGATACGGGAGCCCGATCTCGGCGATCACGAGAGCTGCTCCAGCCAGATCGGCAGGTCTTCCGCGTGCACGCCGAGGCTCCCGACCCCCTGGGCAGCCAGGGCGGCCGGATCGCCGTCGAACAGCACCGTGCGCTTGAGCACGATCACGCGGTCGACGTCGTCGGCGACCGCGGAGAGCTCGTGCGAGACGAGCAGCACGCCGGCGCCGTGGTCGCGGATCAGGTGCACGAGCGAGTCCCGGAAGAGTCGCTGCGACGCCGCGTCGACCCCTGCGATCGGCTCGTCGAGCACGAGCAACGACGGCTCGCTCGCGAACGCCCTCGCGATGAACGCACGCTGCTGCTGACCGCCCGAGAGCTCGTTCACCGGCCTGTCGACGAGGTCGGCGAGCCCCACCGAGGTGATCGCATGCCCGACCTGCCGTCGATCGGTGCGGGACATCGGGAGCCACCAACGCCCATCGGTGAGTCGGCCGGCCGACACGATCTCCCGCACGGTGGCTGGAAGCTCCGAGCTGAGGTTGGGGCGCTGCGGCACGTAGCCGAGCCGCCCGCGACGACGCACCGACCCCGGCCGGCGGCCGAAGAGACGCGCCGCTCCTGCATCCGGCTCGAGCGAGCCGAGTAGCAGCCGCAGCAGCGTGGACTTGCCCGATCCGTTCGGGCCGACGAGCGCGACGAACTCGCCCGCGCGGACCGCGAGGTCGACGTCCTCGAGCACGGGCTCGCGACCGTAGCCGAAGGTCAGACCCTCGGCCCCGAGGAGCTCTTCGTGCGCGTCGTCGCCGCCCGACACGTGCCGGACGCTAGGCGCAGACGAGGCCATCCCGCAACACCTCCAGGTTCCGTCGCATCACGGACAGGTAGTCGTCGCCGGCGGCTTCCTGTTCGTCGGTGAGGCCCTCCAACGGACTCAGGACCGCGGTGTCGAGGCCGGCCTCGGCGGCCAGCGTCTCGGCGACCTCTGGGGCGACGAGATCCTCGGTGAAGACCGTCGTGACGCCCTCCGCTCGCGCCTCGGCCGCGAGCTCGGCGATCCGCTGGGGGTTGGGTTCGGACTCCGGCGAGAGGCCCGAGATCGCGTGCTGCTCGAGGCCGTACGCGGCGGCGAGGTAGCCGAACGCCGCGTGGTTCGTGATCATCACCCGCGTGTCGCATCGAGCGAGCCCGCGTCGGAACTCCGCGTCGAGCGTCATGAGATCCTCGTCGAGATCGCCGGCGTTCGCGGCGACACGAGCGCCGTCTCTCGCCTCGACCTCGCCGATCTCCGTCGCGACGCGGGCGGCGATACCCGAGTAGAGCACCGGATCGAGCCACACGTGCGGGTCGGCGGATCCGTTGTCGCCCTCGTCGCCGGACGGCGCCCGCAGGGGATCGATCCCCTCGAAGACGTCGACCGTGATCCCCGTCGCTTCCGCCTCGACGGCGTCCTCGACGACCGATTGGAACCCACCACCCAGGTACACCACGACATCGGCCTCCGCGATCGCCTCGAGGTCGTCGGGTGTGAGCTCGAGGTCGTGCGGTTCCACACCGGGCGGGGTGAGGTTCCTGACGGAAACCCCCTCGCCACCGGCGCGCTCGGCCGCGAATGCCAGCGGATAGAAGCTCGCGACCACCTCCACCGATCCTCCGCGGCCGTCGTCGGATCCGGACCCCCGTCCGCATCCGACGATCGAGAGGATGAGAACAAGACTGAGAATCGCTCTCATGAGGTCCACCGTACGTGTGGCGGCGGTCCGTCGTCAACGAGATCGTGTCGACGCCCGGGTGGTAGCGTCAGCTCGTGGCGGTGCGCATCGGCATCGGGCTGTTCACGGGCCAGATCCCGGCCGGATCGGAACGCTCCTTCGCCCAGGAGTACCGCGACACGATCGAGCTCGTGCGCCTCGCGGAGGCGGTGGGATTCGACTCCGCCTGGTTGAGTGAGCACCACGGCGCATCCGACGGCTACCTGCCCTCGCTCCTGGTGATGTGTGCCGCACTCGCGTCGGCGACGTCCACGATCGCGCTGGGCACCGGGGTGATCCTCACGCCGTTCCATGACCCGCTGCGCCTCGCGGAGGATGCCGCGGTGGTCGATCAGCTCTCCGGCGGACGCCTGACGCTCGGCCTCGGTATCGGGTGGCGACCCGAGGAGTTCCGGATGTTCGGGGTCCCGATGCGGGAGCGGCTGCCCCGCACGGTCGAGACCGTGACGATCCTCCGACGTGCG
This sequence comes from Actinomycetota bacterium, assembly GCA_035697485.1. Taxonomy (NCBI): domain Bacteria; kingdom Bacillati; phylum Actinomycetota; species Actinomycetota bacterium. The sequence goes on along the minus strand of DASSCU010000058.1, from coordinate 53,860 downwards.
TGGACCGGGGAGCGCTTCTCCCACCGGGGCGAGGTGTTCGACCTCGACCGCGTTCGGGTGACGCCTCCTCCCGCGCGGGCAGGCGGGCCACCGATCCTGCTCGGCGGCTACGTCGATGCCGCCCTGCGTCGAGCCGGCGAACTGGGCGACGGCCACATCACCGACGCCGACGACCTCGACCACGTCCGCAACGCCGTCTCGCTGATGGAGCAGGGTGCGCGGGACGCCGGCCGGGATCCCACGAACCTTCGCCTCGCGCTGATGGCGAACGCGTTCGTCGCCGACGCGCGCGCCTGGGAGATCGCTGCACCTGGCGTGATGCACCAGCTCGGCGCATACGAGGCATGGGATGCGGGCCACGACACGCCCGAGCACGACTCGCTGGACGCGGTGGTCGGCGACGAGCACGCCGCTCGCCGTTCGACGGCGGCGGGCACCGCCGACGACGTCGCGCACGCACTCGAGCCGATCGTGCACTCGCTCGGCGCCAGGGCCGAAGCCGACCTCATCGTGCGCCTCCACTACCCCGGCATGGCGTTCGACGACGCCGCCCGCGCCGTCTCGCTCTTCGGCGAACGGGTGCTCCCGGCGCTCCGCGACCTCGGCCGGCGCTAGTCGGGCAACGCGACGCGACCGCGCTCGCGCCCCTCGAGCGCACCGGCCGAGGCGACGACCACCCCGTCGTCATGCAGGCCTCGCACGGCGTCGGCCAGGCGCTGCACCGGTACGCCGGTCGCACGCGAAAGGCCGCCGAACGTGCGGGGCGACCGGTCGCGCAGCGCCGCCAGCACCGCCCCACGGACCTGCCGGAGCGAGCCCTCGTACCTCGGCTGCCGACGGGTCGACGGCCGGCCGACGCGTCCTGAGACAGCGAACGCGCACCAGGGGCGCAGAGGGCAGACGTCGCATCGCGGAGTCGGCCTGCAGACCTCGCGGCCGAGATCCATGAGCGCCTGGTTGAACGCCGAAGGTCGGCGGCGGTCCAACCACACCGAGGCGGCGTCACGGAGGGTGCGAGCCGACACCTCGTCGGCCTCCGAGCCGTGATCCACCCGCGCCCACACGCGCCGGACGTTCGTGTCGATCGCGGGCACCGGCGTGCCGAAACCCAAGCTCGCGACGGCTGCCGCCGTGTACTCGCCGATCCCCGGCAGTGTGCGCAACAGCGACGGGTCGCTCGGCACCTCGCCCCCGTGCTCGCGGACGATCTCCGCGGCGGCGCGGTGGAGCGCGACGGCTCGCCGCGGATACCCCAGGCGACCCCAGGCGCGCAGCACGTCGGCCCTCGACGCGGCCGCCAGTGAGCGCACGTCCGGGAATCGCCGCACGAACTCCTCGAACACCGGCACGACCCGGGCGGCCTGGGTCTGCTGGAGCATGATCTCGCTCACGAGCACGGTGTACGGATCGGGGAAGCGCGCCCCGCGCCCGACCGGCGGACGCCAGGGGTACGCGCGACGACGGGGGCGGTACCAGGCGAGCAGGGCTTCCCGCGCCTCGTCGCGAGGGCTAGGCTGCTGCTCGCGGGTAGCCGAGGTTCCGAAGGGTCCAGTCATGACCGTGATCCGTGAGGTGATGAGCACCGAGCTGACGACCGTCTCGCCGAGTACAACGATCGCCGATGCCGCCACGATGATGAGCACTCATCAGGTCGGCAGCGCGCTCGTGCTCGACGGCGAACGCCTCGTGGGCATCTTCACAGAACGCGACGTGCTGCGAGCCGTGGGGTCGGACTTCGACGCCGAGCATCACGCCGTGAGCGAGTTCATGACCAAGGATCCGAAGACGATCGGGCCGGAGGTCGACGCTCACGAGGCGCTCGAGTCGATGTTCGCGTTCGGGTTCCGCCATCTGCCGGTGGTCGACGGGGGACGCGTTGTGGGCATCGTCTCGATGCGCGACGTCACCCGGCGGGCCTGAGCCGGCACGGCGTCCGATCGAGCCGACGTCAGAACCCGGCCTTCGAGTCCTTACTCGGCATCTCGTCGGCGACGGCCGTCAGCGCCTCGTGCACCGACCGGAACACCTCCGCGACGAACGACGCCTGCTGCCCGTCGTTGCCATTCATCGTGCCTCGCACCGCCGACGCGGTGATCTCGCAGGCCTTCTCGAACACAGCCCAGTCGCTCTCGCGGGACATGGTGGTCTCGTCTCCTCCGTGTGATCGACACCGACGATCGAGACCGCGATGCCGCGCCCCGATCCGGCCATCAGGCTACCTGAGGGTGCCCGCTCGAACGCCGGGGGCCTCGGTCGACGATGGGCCGCTCACTCGAACGCCCGCAGGCCGGTCAACGCGGCGGTGATACCGGTCGCCCCAACAGCGATCGCGCCTCCCGGGCGATCGTGAGGGCCGCGCGGGCGTTGTGGAGCTTCGTCATGCTGACCTGCTCGAACGTGACCTGGCCCGCGTCCTTCAGCCGTCCGAGCTGCTGCGCCATCAACGACCCCGCGTTCACGGCGATCGCCATCTCGACCAGCTTGGGCTGCACGAGTTGGAATGCGCCGATCGGCTTGCCGAACTGCACGCGGCTCGTCGCGTGATGCAGCGGCCTCGTAGCACGCGCGCGCCGCTCCCATCGCCACCCCACGCGATGCCGAACCTCGCCTCCGTGAGGCACGAGAGTGGCCCTTGATGCCCTCGATCCCCGGCAGCACCGCCTCGGCCCGCAGATGCACGTCGCGCAGGTGGAGCTCCGAATGGGCTGCCGCCCCCAGCGACCACGCGTGCTCGAGCGGCGCGAACTCGAGGCCGGGCGTGTCGCTCGGCACCACGAACCCCCGGATCACCCCCCGCTCGTCCTTGGCCCACACGATCGAGACGTCGCTCACCCATCCGTTCGTGTTCCACTTCTTGTGCCTGGTGAGCACCCAGTCCGAGCCATCGCGCACGGCCCGGGTCGTCATGCTCGACGGGTCGGAACCGGACCGGGGCTCGGTGAGCGCGAAGCAGCCGATCGCATCGACGCGGGCCATCCGCGGCAACCATTCCTCTCGTTGGGCCTCGCTGCCTTCGTCCGGATCGGGAACATGGCCAGCGACCCCTGCACGCTCACGAAGGAGCGCAGCCCCGAGTCTCCGTACTCGACCTCGCGGTTGACCACGCCGTGCTCGACCGCGCTCGCGCCCGCGCAGCCGTACCCGTCGAGGTGCATGCCGAGGGTGCCGAGGTCCCCGTCGCCCGGGCGAACTCGACCGGGAACTCCCCGCGCTCGAGCCACCCTTCGACGTGCGGCAGCACGTGGTCGGCGGAACGCCCGCACCCGGTCGCTCACCGCCCGCTCGCCGTCGGTGAATAGGCCGTCGACATCGAGGAAGTCCAAGGATCGCGCGACGTCGCGGTCGTGGCCCAAGCCTACGGATGCTTCCCATGGGCAACTTCGGGCAGGATGTCGAGGTACGAAGCGTCTCGTTCGTCGTATCGATGGAACGCGGGGACTGTCCGTCGCACGGAGGGAGGCTGCGTGGCCAGGTACATGTTGCTGATCCACGGAGAGGAAGGCGGCTGGGAGGCCGCGGCCGACGACGAGCGGGCGGCGATGTACGAGCGCTACGGCGCGCTCGTCGCCACGATGCGGGAGCGCGGGCACCTGATCGAGGCCGACGAGCTGCATCGGGCCGCGGACGCGAAGGTGGTGCGTGTATGCGGCGGAGCGGCCGAGGTCGTCGACGGACCGTTCACGGAGACGAAGGAGCAGCTGGGCGGCTACTTCCTCGTCGACTGCGACCTCGAGACGGCCGTCGCCTACGCGACCGCGATCCCGGGTGCGAGCACGGGGGCGGTCGAGGTGAGACCCGTCGTGGCGACTCAGTCGAGCTGAGCCAGATCGAACGCGAGGAGGAGCACGATGCAGTACATGCTGCTGATCTACGGCGACATGAGCGGCTACCCGGAGTTGGACGAAGCGGGGCAGGCGGCCGAGATGAAACGCTGGTACGACTACAGCGACTGGCTCGCCCAGAAGGGATGGATGAAGGCCGGCGACGCCCTCGTCGACGTCGACCAGGCGACGAGCGTCCGCGTGCGCGACGGTGAGCGCATCGTCACCGACGGCCCGTTCGCCGAGACGAAGGAGACCCTCGGCGGGTACTACCTGCTCGAGGTCGAGAACCTCGACGACGCGATCGAGGCCGCAGCCGAGTGCCCCGGCGCCTCCCACGGCACGATCGAGCTGCGGCCGGTGGCGGCGCTCCCGGAGATGCCCGAGGGGTGATCGCAGCGACCGACGAAGTCGTCGATCGTCTGTTCCGGCGCGAGTCGGGGCGGGCAGTCGCGACCTTGATCCGCGCGGTCGGCAGCTTCGACCTCGCCGAGGACGCCGTGCAGGAGGCGTTCGCCGTCGCGCTCGAACGGTGGCCCCGCGACGGGATCCCCGAGAACCCGGGGGCCTGGATCACCACCACCGCGCGCAATCGGGCGATCGACCGGCTGCGACGGGACCGGGTCGGCCGGACGAAGGCCGAAGCCGCCGAGCAGCTGGGCGCCTTGGAGCGAATGGACACGGACGACACGGAGATCCCCGACGAACGGCTGCGGCTGATCTTCACGTGCTGCCACCCGGCCCTGCCGATGGAGTCCCGCGTGGCGCTGACCCTCCGCACGGTGGGGGGCTTGTCGACCCGCGAGATCGCGCGGGCCTTCCTCTCGCCCGAACCGACGGTGGCCCAGCGGCTCGTGCGGGCGAAGCGGAAGATCCGCGCGGGCGGTATCCCCTATCGCGTGCCACCACGCGACCTGCTCGAGGAGCGCTTGGGGGGCGTGCTCGCCGTGTTGTACCTGGTCTTCAACGAGGGGTACAGCGCCACGAGCGGTGATCTCGTGCGCGTCGACCTCTGCGAGGAGGCGATCTGGCTCGCACGCGTGGTCGATCGGCTGCTCCCGGGCCACCCCGAGGTGCAGGGGTTGCTGGCCCTGATGCTGCTGCAGCATTCGCGTCGCGACGCACGCACCGACCCGGCAGGCGACCTCGTGCTGCTCGAGGATCAGGATCGGGCACGGTGGGACCACGACATGATCGACGAGGGGCTCGCCGTGCTCGATCGGGCGATCGGAGGCCGTGCGATCGGGCCCTACCAGCTGCAGGCGGCGATCGCGGCGCTGCACGCGCGGGCCCCGCGCCCCGAGGACACCGATTGGCCCCAGATCGCCGGGCTCTACGGCGCCCTCGCGGCCGCGACGCCGAGCCCGGTGGTCGAGCTGAACCGGGCTGTCGCGGTGGCGATGGCCGACGGTCCGGCGGCGGGATTGCCGTTGCTCGACGCCCTCGAGAGAGACCTCGACGGCTACCACCTGTTCCATGCCGCCCGCGCCGACCTGCTCAGACGCCTGGACCGGCGGTCCGAGGCGGAGGCGTCGTACCGACGCGCGCTCGACGTGGCCACCAACCCCGCCGAGCGGGCGTTCCTCGATCGCAGACTCACTCAGCTCTGACCCGGGCTTGCGCGCGCGGTGCGCTAGGGTTCTTCGTCGATGCTCTTCCCCACGATCGACTTCGCGATCTTCTTCGCCCTGGTGTTCCTGGGCCACTGGTTGCTGAACCCGAAACCCCTGCCCTGGAAGCTGTTCATGATCGGGGCGAGCTACGTCTTCTATGCCTGGTGGGACGTGCACTTCGTCTGGCTGCTCGCCGGCGTCTCGGCGATCTCCCAAGCCGGGGCCGTCGCCGTCGCCATGCAACCGGACGAGCGCCGCAAGCGCATCGCCATGGTCGCCGGGGTGACCCTCACGCTCCTCCCACTGCTGTACTTCAAGTACTACGGCTTCTTCTCGCTGAACCTCACGAACGCGGCCACGGAGCTAGGGATCGAGCACCTGGGCCTGCCCCTCGTGCAGCTGATCCTGCCCGTCGGCATCTCGTTCTTCACGTTCATGGCGATCAGCTACGTCGTCGACGTGTACCGCGGTCACACCCACGTCGCGAGCTGGATCGACGCCTTCCTCTATCTGTCCTTCTTCCCCCATCTCGTGGCGGGGCCGATCGTGCGGCCCGACGAGCTGATCCCCCAACTCGACGTGCGACGCGACCCGCGACACGTCGACGTCGCGGGCGCCTCGTGGCTGATCATCGGCGGGCTGTTCAAGAAGGTCGTGGTCTCGAGCTTCCTGGCGACCACGATGGTCGACCCGGTGTTCGGCGATCCCGCGAGTCACTCCGCGATCGACGCCCTCTTCGGCATCCTCGCCTACGCGATCGTGATCTACGCGGACTTCAGCGGGTACACCGACATCGCGATCGGGGTGGCGAAGCTTCTCGGGTTCCAATTCCCCCAGAACTTCGACCGGCCGTACTCAGCCCGGTCGCTGCAAGACTTCTGGCGCCGATGGCACATGACCTTGTCGCGATGGCTACGCGACTACCTCTACATCCCGCTCGGCGGCTCGAGGCGCGGGGAGATCCGGACCTACGTGAACATCGTGGTCACGATGGTGCTCGGCGGACTGTGGCACGGGGCCGCCTGGACGTTCGTCTTCTGGGGTCTCTACCACGGTGCGGGCCAGGCGATCGGGGCCTGGAAGCGTGCCAACCTCCCCGAACGCCCGGAGACCCCGATGCTGGTGTGGGGACAGCGGCTCTCGACGTTCGCGCTCGTCTGCGTGGGATGGGTGTTCTTCCGCGCGGACTCGATGGCCACGGCATTCACGCTGCTCGGCCGGCTGGTGACCGGCTGGACCACGCCGACCGACGTCGTCACCCCGCTCGTCGCCGGCACGATCGCGCTGATGCTCGCCCTGCAGTACGCGCCGCGGGAGCCGGGCCTGCTGCTGCAGGAACGCATCTCGCAGTGGCACCCCGTGCCGATGGGGCTCGCGGGCGCCGGGGCCTTGTTCGTGATCACGACGCTCGGGCCACAGGGTGTGGCACCCTTCATCTACTTCCAGTTCTGACGAGGACCCGATGCCCGACACCCCGCACGAGAGGATGCCGACGCTCGAGCGTCTCGACCGCTCCGGCGACGATGCTCGGACACCCGCCCCTCGGGGGCGTGTCACGATGCCGGCCGGGCGGGTGCTGATCGTGCTGCTCGTGGCTCTGCTCGTGTGGGGTGCGCTCTACGCCCCGAGCCTCAAGCGCGCCTCCGAGGCCCAGCCGCTCGGCACGCGGCGCACCGTGTCCCTGTGGCTGCTGCGTCCCGTGGTCGCGATCAGCGATTTCGTGCAGCTCACCTCCCTGACCGACGGCGCGATCCGGACGCTCGGGCGCGACCCGAACGAAGCCCCGGGTGGGGCCGTCGACGTGCCCGAACCCGAGGATCTGCCGACGCTCGGGCCCGGCGTCTCGGTCTCGCCGAAGCCCGAGGGACCGGTGCTGAAGGACACGAAGATCCGACGGCCGACCCCGACGAACGAGCTCCGGGTCGCCGTGGTCGGCGACTCGCTGGCGGCGGGCCTCGGTGTCTACCTCGAGCGGGAGTTCCGTCCGGCGCTCGTGCGTCTGACCCGGCAGGGCCGCATCTCGACGGGGCTCTCGCGCCTGGATTACTTCGACTGGATGACCGCGATGCGCCAGATCGAGAACGGGTTCTCGCCCGACCTCGTCGTCGTCATGATCGGCGACAACGACAACCAGAGCCTGCAGGGCCCCGGCGGCCAGGTGGTGGCCGAGATCGGCTCGTTCGAATGGCCGAAGGGGTACGAGAAGCGCGTCGAGGAGTTCACGAGGATCGCCGTCGACGGCGGCGCCCACGTCGCCTGGGTCGGCCTACCGATCGTGCAACGCAAGGAGCGCTGGGACGTGATGCAGCGACAGAACGCCATCTACGAGCGGGTCGTCGATGCCACCCCCAACGCCGTGTACATCGACACGTGGGAACGGTTCGCCACGCGCGACGGCGAATACACGCCGTTCTTCTGGGAGGACGGCAAGGCACAGGTGGTGCGGGCTCCCGACGGACTGCACTTCACTCCGCGGGGCTACGAGCTGCTCGCGCAGGCCGTCACGGACGCCGTCGTCGAGTCGTTCCGCCTCACCCCGAACGCCCTCGACGACTGAGCGCCGGGCTCAGACCTGGATCGGCACCTCGGGCAGGTTCGCGAGCGCGGCCTCCTCGTCGGCAGCGTCGAACTCGAAGTCGGGCAGCTTCCCGGCGAGGTAGTCGTCGTAGGCCTGCATGTCGAAGTGCCCGTGCCCGCAGAGGTTGAACAGGATCACGCGCTCCTCACCCGCCTCGCGGGCGGCGATCGCCTCGTCGATCGTGCCCTTCACGGCGTGATTCGCCTCGGGGGCCGGCAGGATGCCCTGTGTCTTCGCGAACTGCAGCCCCGCCTCGAACACCTCGTTCTGCGTGTACGCGACGGCCTCCATGTGGCCGTGGCGCACGAGCAGCGACAACGACGGCGCGTCGCCGTGGTAGCGCAGCCCGCCGGCGTGCACCGGCGCCGGCACGAAGTCGTGCCCGAGCGTGTACATCGGCACGATCGGCGCGATCTGAGCGGTGTCGCCGAAGTCGTACGCGAATCGCCCCTTCGTGAGGGTGGGGCACGCGGCGGGCTCGGTGGCGAGGAAGCGCATGTCGGGCGACTCGCCTCGCAGCTTCCCGGCCATGAACGGGTAGGAGATGCCCGCGAAGTTCGAGCCGCCGCCGACGCAGCCGACCACCGCGTCGGGACGCTCCCCCGCCATCTCCATCTGCTGCTGAGCCTCGAGCCCGATCACGGTCTGGTGCAAGAGCACGTGGCCCAGCACGCTGCCGAGCGCGTAGTTCGTGTCGTCGTGCGTCGCGGCGTCCTCGACGGCCTCGCTGATCGCGATGCCGAGCGAACCGGTCGAGTCGGGGTGCGCCTCGAGGATCGCGCGCCCGCTGTTGGTCTCCGCGCTCGGCGAGGAGACGACGCTCGCACCGAACGTCTCCATGAAGACTCGGCGGTACGGCTTCTGGTCGAACGACGCCTTCACCATGTACACGTCGCACTCCAGCCCGAACATCTGGCACGCGAGCGCCATCGCGGAACCCCACTGCCCGGCACCGGTCTCGGTCGCGATGCGGCGGATGCCGGCCTGCTTGTTGAAGTAGGCCTGCGGCACCGCGGTGTTCGGCTTATGGCTGCCGGCAGGTGAGACGCCCTCGTACTTGAAGTAGATGTGGGCCGGCGTCTGCAGCGCCTGCTCGAGGCGGGTCGCGCGGAAGAGCGGCGACGGCCTCCAGAGCCTGTAAACGTCGATCACCTCACCCGGGATGTCGATCCACTCGTCGGTGGAAACCTCCTGGCCGATCAACGACATCGGGAACAGCGGCGCGAGGTCGTCGGGGCCGATCGGCTGCTTCGTCTGTGGGTTCAGCGGAGGCAGGGGCTCGATGCCCGACTTCACGATGTCGGGCATGAGGTTGAACCACGCGCTGGGGATCTGGTCGGGTTGCAGGTCGAACCGGGTGCGGACGTCGCTCACGTGGGGTGCCTCCTCGCGCGGTGAGCCGCGAGCCTACCCCTCGCCCGGACGTGTGGCTACCTCGACCCATCCGTCGATCTCGCGGGCCCTGAAGATGGTCAGCGGATCGGCCGCGGGACCCTCGACCGGCTCGCCGTTCTCCACGTCGAAGACGCTGCCGTGGCACGGGCACTCGACCGTCGCCGCTCGATCGTCGAACGATCCCTCGGCGAGCGAGCACCCCTGGTGCGTGCACTCGTCGCCGAACGCGTACAGGTTCGCCTCTATGTGGGCGACCGTGATCCGTCCGGTCGGGGTGTCGTACGCCCGCATCTCGCCCTCGGGGATCTCGCCGAGTGCCCCGACCCTCACGTACTCCATCGACGTGCCCCTTCCGAGTTCAGGCCCTCGACAGCGCGGTGAACCCTCGCTGCACCACCGTGAACACCCCGAGCGTCGCGAGCGCGATCAGCGCCGGGAACATCATGCCGGGGATCAGGAGTCCGATCATCAGCGCGAGCATCCGTTCCAGCCGCTGGAACAGGCCTTCGCTGAGGCTGATTCCGACCGCCTCGGCCTCGGCCCGGATCTGGCTCACGCCGAGGCTGACGATCAGCGTGAGCAATGCGAGCCCCGCCTGCACCATCTCGCCCTGCGCAGCGAGGTTCCAGAACAGGCACGAGAACAGGATCATGTCGGAGACCCGGTCGAGCACCGAGTCCATGAACGCGCCCGACCGCTTCTCCTCGCCCCGGTGGCGGGCCACCGAGCCGTCGAAGACGTCGAGCAGGCTCCCGACGATCAGCAGCAACCCCGCCACGAGCCAGTTCCCGACGACGATCTGCCACCCGGCGAGCACGATGAACACCGGGGACAGCAGCGTCAGCTGCCACGGTCGGACTCCCGTCCAGATCAGGAAGGCGAGGATCGCCCGGTACGGCCAGGCGAGCAGACGCTGCATCGCCCCGCCTGCGGCGCTCTCGCTCTTGCGCGGCGGCGGCATGTCCCGCACACGAGGCGCCTCTCGCTCGTGCCGTTCCGGTTGCTCGTTCGTCACGAGTCCAAACCAGACTAGTTCGCGGATCATCCCGCGAACGGCTCGAAGTCCACGACGACGTAGCGGACGGTGCCCGCGGGGGCTTCGTAGGTGACCTCCTGCTCGGCGGCGACTCCCAGGAGCGCCGCACCGAGCGGCGACGTCGTCGTGACGGTGCGGGCGCCCGGCGCCTTCTCCTCGGCGTGCTCGGCGAGCAGGTACGTCTCCTCGTCGTCATCGTCGTCGTCGACGGGCCGGAGCGTCACCAGCATGCCGGGGCCGATCTCGTCGGCGTGCGCCGGCGCCTCGACGATCTCGGGATCGCGCAGCATGTGCTGGAGCTTGCGGATCTTCGACTCCATCAGGCCCTGCTCGTCCTTGGCGGCGTGATACTCGGCGTTCTCCTTGAGGTCGCCGTGCTCACGCGCCACCTTGATCTTCTCGGTGATGCGCTCCCGGCCGTGCGTGGTCAGCTCCTCGAGCTCGGTCTTGAGGCGCAGGTACGCGTCGAGGGTGAGCGTCGCGGTGGGCTCCTGCCCGGCCGCGCGGGCTGGACGGTTCCGCAGCTCTTCGGGGAGGTCTGCCATGGGCGCGAGTCTACCGAGCAGAGGTTCCGCTAGCCGAGGCATCCCCTCAGGACCCGGCACGCTCGAAGCGTCACCCACTTGCTGGGGTACCCGGGAGCATCGACGTCGGCCCAGAGCTTCCCGCGATACGAGTGGTCGTTGCGCCATCGGCCCTCGGCATCCTGCTTCGCCATGACCATGTCGAGTGCGGGCATCACCCGGGCATCGCGGCCGCGGCCGAGCTCGACGAGCGCCTCGAGGCCTTGCAAGGAGTCGGCCACGTAGGCCGAGGGGAACCCGAGCTTCGTCCAGTTCTTGCTGATCGTGGTGTCGGTCGGGAAGGCGCCGGAGGCGAGGTCGTGCTCGAGGAGGAACGAGACACCCAGGTCGATCGCGCGACGCACCGCCTGGGTACGACGCCGGGGCGGGATCGCCGCGAACGCTCGAAGCGCCTTGATCGCCCCCCAGCCGCAGGGGAGACCGCCGTTGATCCCGCAGGCGAACCTCGGCCCGCTGGTCGCACCCGGATACCAGCGCTCGTGACCGTCGCCGGTGCTCGCGCTCGCCTCCCACGCGATGCCGAGGCGGACCCGCTCGTCGTCGAGTCTCCCGAAGGCGATCAAGGAACGCAGGAGGTTCCCGGTCAGGCAGTGCACCGCGGAGCTGTTCGTGGTCGTCCAGCCGAAGCCGCCGCCCGGTGCCTGGCCGTGGGTGAGCGCGTAGTCGCAGGCCCGCTGCACCCGAGGGTCGTGGGGGTCGGCGCCCATCTGCTCCAGGAAGATCAGCGACCAGAACCAACCGGTGTACTTCGACGCGTAGCGTGCGCCGGGCCGCACCCACCAGCCCTCGGGGTCCTGCGCCGCGAGGATCGCGGCGATCGGATCGGCGCGCATCGCGGCCGCCCGGGCGCGGCGGGCCGCCGGCGCCTCGGGCGGCTCGTCGAGGAGGTGTGTCAGCGCGAGGTGTCGAACGGCGGGCTGATCGCGCTCGAGCAGCCACGGGAGTGGATCGCCTCGCAGCGCGGATCGCCATGCCTCCACGCGCGTCACTCCTCGTTGAGGTAGACGTTCTTGACCTCGGTGTAGAGCTGCACCGCCGCCATGCCCATCTCGCGGCCGATGCCGCTCTGCTTGAACCCCCCGAACGGAGCCTCCGTGTGCACGCTCGACGCAGCGTTCACGCTGAGGTTCCCGGTCCGGATCCCCTTGGCGACCCGGATCGCCCGCCCGAGGTCCCGCGTCCAGATCGTGCCCGACAGCCCGAACGGGGAGTCGTTCGCGAGCCTGACCGCTTCCTCTTCGGTGTCGAACGGCAACAGGCACACGACGGGACCGAAGATCTCCTCCTGCGCCACGCGCCACGCGTTGTCGACGTCGGCGAGCACGGCTGGTCGCATGAAGAACCCGTCACCCTCCGGGACGTCGCCGCCGGTGACGTGGCGCGCCCCCTCGTCGATGCCGATCGACAGGTAGTCGAGCGACGCTTGACGCTGCCCCGACGAGATCAGGGGGCCCATCTCGGTGGCCTCGTCGAGCGGGTCGCCGACGGCGATCGACGTGGCCCGCCGAGCGAACCGCTCGACGTACTCGTCGTAGATGCCGCGCTGCACGAACTGGCGCGACCGCGCACAGCAGTCCTGTCCCGCGTTGTCGAACACCGACCACAAGGACTTCTCGACACAGACGTCGAGGTCGGCGTCGTCGAACACCACGTTCGCCGACTTCCCGCCGAGCTCCAGCGAGACGCGCGTGATGTTCGTCGCCGCGGTCTGCATCACCGTCGTGCCCACCTCGGTCGATCCCGTGAACGAGATCTTCGCGACGCGCTGATCGGCGATCAGCGCGCCGGCCGTGGTGGAACCCGGCCCGGGGAGCACGCTGAGGGTCCCTTCGGGAAGCCCTGCTTCGTAGAGGATCTCTGCGAGCGCGAGGGCCGTCAAAGGGGTCTGCGATGCGGGCTTGACGACGGCGGGGTTGCCGCACGCGAGCGCGGGGGCGATCTTCCAGCTCGCGATCACCGCCGGGAAGTTCCACGGGGTGATGAGCGCGCAGACCCCGACCGGTTCCCGCAGGGTGACGTCGAGCCCGGGCGGCACGATCGGGATCGTCTCCCCCGTGATCTTGTTCGCCGCCCCGCCCCAGTACTCGAAGACGTTCGCGACGATGTCGATCTCGCCGCGTGCCGCCGAGATCGGTTTTCCCCCGTTGCGAGCCTCGAGCTCGGCGAGCTGCTCCTGACGCTCCCGGATCAGGAAGGAAGCCTTCGTGAGGAGACGGCCGCGCTCCCTTGCCGACATGCGTGGCCACGCCCCCTCGTCGAACGCCCGTGCGGCGACGTCGACGGCGCGCGTCGCGTCCTGCGGACCACCCCTTGCCACATCGGCCAACGGCGCGCCGGTCGCAGGCTCGATCACGTCAACGGTCGCGCCGTCGAGGGCCGCCACACGCTCGCCTCCGAGCACCATGAGCTCACTCATCGGTCACCTCCTCGCACCTCGACGGGCGCATCGTAGACCCAGGGCGTACCCTTCGGCCGTTCGACTCGAGGAGGGGCGTCGATGCGACTCGAAGGCAAGGTGGCCCTGATCACCGGGGGCGGCAGCGGGATGGGCAAGGTGGCCTCGGAGCTGTTCGCGAGCGAAGGCGCGAACGTCGTGCTCACCGATGTGAACGACGAGGCCGGCGAGGCGACCGCCACGGGCATCGGCGAGCGCGCCCACTACGTACACGCCGACGTCTCGAGGGAAGCCGACGCCGAGTCGATGGTCTCAGCCGCCGTCGACCGGTTCGGCAGGCTCGACGTGCTCTACAACAACGCCGGCATCATGCCGCTCGACGACGGATCGGTGACCGACGCCGACGGGTCGATCTGGGACACGGTGCTCGCGGTCAACGTGAAGGGCGTGATGTTCGGCTGCAAGTTCGGGATCCCCGCGATGGTCGAGACCGGCGGCGGCTCCATCATCAACGTCGCGTCGTTCGTCGCATGGCTCGGCGCGGCCACCTCGCAGACCGCCTACACAGCCTCGAAGGGCGCGGTGCTCGCGATGACGCGCGAGATCGCGGTCGAGTACGCGCGGAAGGGCATCCGATGCAACGCGCTCTGCCCCGGTCCGATCGAGACGCCGCTGCTGCTCGCGCTGCTGTCCGACGAAGCGAAGAAGCAGCGACGCTTCGTGCACATCCCGATGGGGCGCCTCGGGCACGCCGAGGAGCTCGCGAAGGCGGCGCTGTTCCTCGCGAGCGACGACTCGAGCTACATGACCGGCTCCAGCCTGATCGTCGACGGCGGCATCACCGCGGCCTACGTGACTCCCGAGGACTGATCGGCTCGCTCAGGTGCCGAACACCGGGCGCAGCGCCCCGTACACCGCCCGGTAGCGCCCGTACGCATCCTCGTACGCCTCGCGGTTGGTGTCGTCGGGTTGGTGCACGTCAGGACGGAACCGGACGAACGCTTCGACGGCGTCGGCGACGTGCTCGTGAACACCGGCACCGACCGCGGCGAGGATCGCGGCGCCGGTCGCGGTCGTCTCGACCGACTCGGGCACCCGCACCGGCAGCCCCGTGACGTCGGCCTTGATCTGCCGCCACAGCGGACCCTTCGCGCCGCCGCCCACGATCGTGAGCCGCCGCACGTCGAGGCCGGCGTCCTTCATCGCGTCGAGGATGTCGCGGAGGGCGAACGCGCTGCCCTCGAGGATCGCGCGCGTCATGTGATCACGGGTGTGCGCGAGCGAGAGCCCGTAGAACACGCCACGGGCGGCCCCGTTCCACTCGGGGGCCATCGCTCCCTGCATGCACGGCAGGAAGACGAGCCCCTCCGCGCCGGGATCGACGTGTCCCGCCTCCGTCGAAAGGAAGTCGTACGCGTCACCGAGCCCCACCGCTTCGGCGTCGCGCTCGATGGGCGCGAACTGGTCGCGCCACCACCGCAGGTTGCCGCCGGAGACGAACCCGGGGTTCTCGAGGAGCCAGGCGTCGGGGTCGGCGTGGGGATGGCACTCGACGAGCATCGTCGGATCCTCGCGCGGTTCGGCGCTCGCAGCGCAGACGGGCTCGGCCGTGCCGACCACGTCGCAGACGTCGCCGGGCTCGAAGACCCCGGCCCCGAGCGTGGCCGCCATCTCGTCGCCGCAGCCGATCGCCACGAGCGTCGACGGGTCGAGCCCGCTCGCCTCGGCGAACGTCGCAGTGACCGTGCCGACGGCCTCCGTGCCGGCCCCGAGCCTGGGCAGCATCGCCTCGTCGATCTCGGTCGCGGCGAGCGCATCGGACGACCAGGCGCGCGTTCGCGGGTCGAGCAGCGCGAGCGAGCTGGCGTTCGAGTAGTCGACGGCGAGGTCGCCGCTGACGTGCCGCAGCACGTACGAGCCGGGCGGCATGATGTGACGGGCGCGCTTCCAGGCGTCGGGCTCCTCGTCACGCACCCACATCGCCTTGAACACCGCGTGCGACGAATCGAGGTTCGCACCGACGGCGGCGTAGAAGTCCTGCGGCGACATGCGCTTGCCGAGCGCGGCGGCCTGGGCCTCGGCGCGCCGGTCCATCCAGATCATCGCGGGACGCACGGGCCTGCCGTCACCGTCGCAGACGACCATGCCGTCGAGCTGCGAACCGAACGAGAGTCCGAGGATCGTGCCCGCGCCCTCGGGGCTCGCCGCGACGAGCCGCGCGCAGGCGCGTTCGACCGCCGCGGTCCACATGTCGGGATCCTGTTCGGCCCACGCGGGCTGGGGGAAGCTGACGTCGTACGCCTCGTACGCCGAGTCGATCAGCTCTCCGTCGTCGCGGTAGAGGGCCGCGTTCGTGCCCTGGCTGCCGACGTCGCAACCGATCACGTACGCGCTCACGGCACGATCACCATCTTCAGACCGGTGCCCGATCGGATCGTCTCGAACGCCTCGGCGATCTGCTCGAGCGGCCATCGGTGCGTCACGACCGCCGCGAGCACGTCCTGCTTGCGGTCGAGGTAGTCCATCGTGATGCGGTACTGACGATGCGTTGCCCCGTACGCGCCGCAAATGTCGAGTTCCTTGTAGTGCAGCTGGTTCATGTCGAGCGGGCTCACCGGATCGTGCTTGGGAAGCCCGGCGAAGTACACGACCTTCGCACGCTTTGCGGCCATCTCGAGGGCCGCCTGCTGGGCGGGCTTGGCCGGTGCAGCCACACTCACCCGCTCGGCGCCATGACCACCGGTGCGCGAGAGCACCTCGTCGACGCCGTTGTCGTCGCCCGCGACCCACGAGTCGTCGACGACGTCCCCCACCGCGTCGAGAGCGACCTTCAGCCGGTCGCCCGAGACGTCGGTGAGGTACACCCTCGACGCCCCACGGTCACGCGCCATCACGGCCTGCCAACAGCCGATCGGGCCGGTGCCGATGATCACCACGGTGTCGCCCAATCGCACGTCGAGCTGCTCGATGCCGTTCAGCGCGCACGCGAAGGGATCGGCGACGGTCGCGAGGTCGGACGGTAGCTCGGGCGGCAGCGGGATCAGGTTCTTCGTGGCGATCGGGGGCACTCCGGCGACCTCCGCGTAGGCCCCGGGATACGGGTCGTAGCCGTAGAGCAGGTGGTGCTCACACAGGTTCTGGAAGCCCTCGGCACACCACCGGCATTCGCCACACGTGAGGATCGAACCGAGGAACACCCGGTCGCCTTGCGCCACGCCCGGCGGCAGATCGGCCCGGGGACCGACCTGTTCCAGCACTCCCACGGGCTCGTGGCCGAGCTGCCACGGCGACGGCGCCTTCGGATCGCCGTTGAAGAACGTGCGGGCGTCGGTGCCGCAGATGCCGCACGCCTCGACCCGCAGCAAGGCGCCGGCGGGATCGAGCTCGGGTTCGCGCGCGTCGTCGCGGACCTCGACGGCGTTGACGTCGGTCATGAATGCGGCGCGCATCTACGCCATCTCCTCCCGCAGAGCATCGAGCGCCTTGTCCGCGGACCAGCGTTCCCTGATCACGCGCGAGAGCGCTCGGGTGATCGCCTCGGGGTTCGCGTGCATGAAGATGTTCCGGCCGACCGAGCAGCCGATCGCACCGACGGCCATCGCCTGTTCCATGCGGGAGAGCAGCTCGTCGTCCTCGAGCCGGGAGCCACCGGCGAGCACTACCGGGATGCCGTTGGCGGCCTCGACGCACTTCGCGAACGAGTCCTGATCCCCGGGCCAGTTCGTCTTCACGATGTCGGCGCCGAGCTCGGCGCACAGACGCACGTTGCGACGGAGGTACTCGAATCCGTACTGCTGCTTGAGCTCCTCGACCGTCGCGTAGGTGGTCGGGAACTCGGCCTCGGCGATGAACGGCATACCGAGGATCGCGCACTCCCGACCCACCGCCGAAAGGATGTCGATCATGCCGGGCTCCGTGTCGCCGCCGAGCGCGGTGAACAGCACCACGGCGTCGGCACCGAGGGTCAGGGCCTCCTCGACCTCCGCGATCTGCACGATCTGCGGGCGGTCGCCGTCGGGCGAAGCGCTCGCCGAGAGCAGCAACGCGAGCGACGTGGTGGGCGAGAATCCCTCGGCCGCGATCCGGATCATCCCCTTGCTCATCATGATCACGTTCGACCCGCCGGCGACGGCTTCGCGGGTTCGCTGCGTGATGTCGGCCAGCGGCTCGAGGAACGTCGGCGACGTCATGCCGTGGTCGAGCGCGCAGATCACCGAGACCCCGTCGGGATCGATCACGCGTTTCATCCGCATCGTCTTGCCGACGTCGGTCATCATCAGGATCTCCTTCCCGGCCCGCGTCGGACCACCGTGAACTCGAACGCTTCGGCGAGGTGGTGCTCGTGGGAGAGCAGGAGCGGCTCTCCCTCGCGCCCGAAGTCGATCTGGCGCATGTACATCAGGAGCGCACCGCTCTTCACACCGAGACGCTTCGCCAGCGCACGGTCGGCCTTGGCCGGCTCTACCCTCACGACGCCGTGCTCGACGGGGCTGCCGTGCTGCTCGAGCAGCTCGTAGACGGAGCCGTCGAGCGGCATCGAGGTGAGCTCGGCCGCCGCCAGCCGTGACGCCGAGACGACGTCGACGGACAGCACGACGGGATCGCCGTCGGCGGTCCGCACGCGCTCGAGTCGCACGACGGGATCGCCCGGATGCAGATCGAGCGTCGCCGCCTCGTCGTCCGACGCGCCGTCGGTGTGCACGGAGCTCTGGGTCGTGCCCGGCTCCATACCCGAAGCCCTGATCGCCTCGGTCACGCCGAAGTTCACGTCGAGGTTGTTCCGTAGGCGCGGTCGGTGCGTCGCGTAGGTGCCGGCGCCGCGCGTACGCGACACGAAGCCGTCCTCCTCGAGGGACCGCAGCGCCTCACGCAGCGTGGGGCGGGAGACACCGAGCTCCTCGGCGAGCGCGGGCTCGGGCGGCAGCTTCGAGCCTGGCGGGATCCGTCCCGACGAGATGCGCGACAAGAGGTCGTCCCTCACCCGGAACGACAGTCGCTTCCTCGCCACACCGCCCCCTCGTCCTCCCTCGTCGCGAGCGCTCAGGATAGTTTGTCAGACAAATTCTGTCAAAGTCGAAACGGCCGTAGCATGGCCCGATGGAAGTACTCGGCGTCGGCGTGCCGGTGCTCACCGGACCAGCCCAGGGCTGGAACTTCTGGCCGATCCTCGGCATCCCCCTGGCGCTGCTCGTTGCCCTCAGGTGGTTGCGTCTCCCACGGAGCGCGTTCGTCATCGGGGGTGCGGTCCTGATCGGCCTGCTCGTCGCCGATGCGGTGGCATGGTGGGGGGTCGTGCCGACCACCGCCGTCGCCGCCCTGGCCGTCCTGGCCGTCGCGATCGGGCTCCGAAGAGCCCGTCGGAAACCTGCGACGGACGTTTGACAGACAAACCCCTTTTGTGTCTCCATACCGCTGTCCGCGCGACGGGGGGTCGCCGGGAGGGAGGGTGACGCATGTCCGAGCGCAAGGTCGGATCGGTCACGTACCGAGAGGTCGGCGAGGGCTACTTCGAAGATCGAGGGCTCCGGCGCCACGCCGGCGTGTGGTCCCTCTGGGCACTCGGGGTCGGCGCCGTCATCTCGGGCGACTACTACGGATGGAACTTCGGTCTATCCGTCGGAGGCTTCGGGGGCCTGCTGATCGCGACAGTCATCATCGCGATCATGTACTACGGGCTCTGCTACAGCATCGCCGAGATGTCCCCGGCACTCCCGCACACGGGTGGGGCATACTCGTTCGCTCGGTCGGCGATGGGTCCGTGGGGAGGGTTCCTCACCGGGCTCGCCGAGAACGCCGAGTACGTGATCACGACCGCCGTCGTCGGCGGGGCGATCGCGCTGCTCGCGCAGTCGACGATCGCCGACCTGTTCAACATCACCGGCGATCCGTTCTGGAACAGCGAGCCGTTCTGGTGGGCGGTCTTCTACATCGTGTTCCTCGCGGTCAACATCAGCGGCGTCGAGGCCACGTTCCGTTTCACCGTGGGCATCACGGTGGTCGCGATGGGCATCCTCCTCGTGTTCTACGTCGCGGCGCTCGTGAGCGGGGAGTTCAGCCCGGATCTGTGGTTCAACATCGCCGACGGAGGTGGTGAGACGCCAGCCGGCGACGGCTCGTTCCTGCCGTTCGGGATCAGCGGCATCTTCAAGGCACTGCCGTTCGCGATCTGGTTCTACCTCGCGATCGAGGAGGTCCCGCTCGCGGCCGAGGAGTCGATGGACCCCCGCCGCGACGTGCCCAAGGGCACGATCCGCGGCATGCACACGCTGCTGCTGCTCAGCATCGGCGTCCTCTTGCTCAACACGGGGGTGGGGGGCGGCGCGCTCGCGATCGGCGAGTCGGGCACTCCATTGTTCGACGGCTTCAAGGCGATCTTCGGTGACAACACCGGCGCCGTGCTGCTCGGCATGATGGGGCTCGTCGGCCTGATCGCGAGTTTCTTCACGATCATGTACGCATACGGGCGGAACACGTACTCGCTCTCGCGGGCCGGGTACTTCCCGAAGTTCCTCTCGGTGACGCACAAGACGCGGAAGACGCCGCACGTCGCCCTGATCGCGGGCGCCGTCGTCGGCTACGCGGTGCTGTGGGTCGTCTGGTACCTCGGCAGGCAGGAAGGAGATCTCGGGGCGCAGGTCGTGGCCGCGATCCTGAACATGGCCGTCTTCGCAGCCGTGCTCGCGTACACGTTGCAGGCGATCTCGTTCGTGCTGCTCCGCCGCAAGCTCCCGAACATCGATCGTCCGTACGTGAGCCCGTGGGGTCAGGCGGGCGCAATGCTGGCCGGCGTGATCGCCGTGGTGGCTCTGGTGTCGATCTTCCTCAACGAGGACTACCGGCCGGGTGTGTACGGCGTCGCCGTCTACTTCGTTCTGGGCATCCTCTACTTCGCGATCGCGGGCAGGCACCGCCTGGTGCTCTCTCCGGAAGAGGAGTTCGCCCTGACGCAGGGCGAAAGGGGCGTGCCGGAGGCAGCAGGATACTCCTCGTCGGCAGAAGAGCAGGAGGCGATCCTGCGCGGTAGCGATGAACCCTCATCGACACCGCGACCGTCCGACTAGGGAAACACAACATCGAGATGAGGGCACGGCGGCCGGCAACGGCCGCCGTGCCCTTGTCGGTGGGTGAGGAGGGGCGATGGAACAGGTAGGCATGCTCGACGCGAAGGAGCTCGAGGCCCGGTCGAACGCCGGCGAGATCGACACCGTGCTGTGCATGTTCACCGACCTTCAGGGTCGATTCATGGGCAAGCGCGTGATGCCCGACTTCTTCCTGCACGAGGTCCTCGGTGAGGAGGGCCTGCACGCGTGCCTCTACCTGCTCGCGATCGATATGGAGATGGAACCCCTCCCCGGCTACGAGTACGCGAGCTGGGAGACGGGGTACGGCGACTTCCGAATGGTGCCCGACATGACCACCTTGCGCTTGTGCCCGTGGCTCGAGAAGACGGCGATGGTGATCTGCGACGTTGCCGACGAGGACACGGGCGAGCCGGTCGAGGTTGCGCCGCGGCAGATCCTCAAGCGCCAGATCGAACGGGCGACGAAGGCCGGTTACACGATCAAGACCGGGTCGGAGCTGGAGTTCTACCTGTTCAAGGACGGCTACGACGAGCTCGCCGACCGCGGGTACCGCGATGCGCGGCCGTCGTCGAGCTACATCATGGACTACCACATGCTCCAGACCACCAAGGACGAGTGGATCATCCGACAGATCCGCAACGGCATGCGGGGCGCAGGCATCCCGGTGGAATTCTCGAAGGGTGAGTTCGGCAAGGGCCAGCACGAGATCAACATCACCTACGCCGACGCCTTGACCACGGCCGACTACCACGTCCTCTACAAGCACGGCGTGAAGGAGATCTGCGCGGCCAACGGCGTCGCCGCGACGTTCATGGCGAAATGGACGATGGAGGAGGCCGGCTCGTCGTGCCACATGCACTCCAGCGTGTGGAACGCGAAAGGGACGAAGTCGCTCATGTACGACGAGACGGGCGAGCACCACCTGTCACCGACCTACCGTCACTACATGGGCGGGCTTATGGCGACGGCGCGCGAGATGTCGTTCCTGTTCGCACCGTTCGTGAACTCGTACAAGCGCTACCAGCTCGGTTCGTGGGCGCCGACGGCGATCGTCTGGAGCCGCGACAATCGCACCTGCGGGTTCCGCACGGTCGGCGAGCACACCGCCGCGCGTGTCGAGGACCGCATCCCCGGGGCCGACGTGAATCCCTACCTCGCATATGCGGCCACGATCGCCGGCGGCCTGTACGGGCTCGAGAACGAGATCGAGCCGCCGGCGATGTTCGTGGGCAATGCGTACGAGGCCAAGCGAGTACCGCGCGTGCCGACGAGCCTGCACGAGGCGATCGACGTCTTCCGCAAGAGCAAGGTGGCCAAGGAGGCGTTCGGCGACTTCGTCTTCGGGCACCTGCTGAACACCGCCGTGCAGGAACAGGCGATCTTCGACAACCTGTGCGTGACCGACTGGGAGTTGACGAGGTACTTCGAGCGCGGCTGAGGTGGGCCAGTTACCAGAGCCGGTCGATCGATCCCGGGTACAGCTCGACGCGGTGCCCCACGATGTGGTCGGCCGCTGCGCGCCCGGCTGCGGAGAAGAACGAGCCGAGCGTCACCTTGCCGAGGACGTCGCTCGGGAACGGGTCCTCAGGAGCGCCGCCTATCAGCACCGTCCCGGCGAGCAGCTGCCACCCCGCCCCCTCGTAGAAGCGCTGCAGGTCGCGGTCGCACGTGAAGATGCCGAGGTCGTCGCCTCGCGCCCGCATCAGCTCGCGCCCCGCCTCCACGATCCGGCCGTACCCGCGGCCCTGCAGCGCGGCGTCGGTCACGACCGCCGAGAAACCGCTGACCACGAGGCGATGGCCGCCTGGCTCGATCACCTTGGTGAGGACGTCGAGCGCGGCGACGACCCGGTCGTCGACGAGGAGCAACATCGAGAACGCCTGCAGCGCAGGATCGTGCCAGGGCGCCGGGCTCGACGGCTCGTCCGCCGGCCACGCGCGGTCCTGCAGGGCGACCTGCTGACGCCGCAGCTCGAGCGGGACACCCGACTCCGGGAAGCAGACGATCTTCACCGGGGAGTTCGGGGCCGAGCTCCCACGAGCACGACATCGACCCCCGTCTGGACGGCGTCGCCCCGCTGGTTCACGACCCGAACGTCGAGCCTCACGATGCCTCGATCGGGGCTCGAACGCGAGCGACGCACGTCGGTGACCCTCGAGATCGTGCGGATCGAGTCGCCGGCGTAGACGGGCGCCGTGAAGGTCCGCGACTCCTCGAGGTAGATGCCGAGGGCCCACTCGTCGGCGGCCGTCGCCTGTCCGCTGGAGAGCGATGTGACGAGCAGCCCGTGCGCGATCGGGGCGTCGTACGGCGAGCTCTCGGCGACGACCGCAGGGTCCCCGTGCAGCGGGTTTCGGTCGCCGGTGAGGTCGGCGAAGGCGGCGATGTCGTGGGCGGTGACCAGGCGCGCCGTGCTCTCGAGCACGGACCCGACCTCGATGTCCTCCAGATGGATGCGGTCCACTGAGCCTTCCCGAGCGCGAGACGTCCTCGCCTGCATCGCGAGCCTAGCAACGGCTAGCATCACGGCGTGAACGTCGCAGTACTCGTGAAGTGGGTGCCGGAGCCGCAGGGCACACCGACGCTCGGAACCGACCACCTGCTCGTGCGCGAGGGTGCCGACGGCGCGCTCGACCCCGGCGACGAGTACGGCCTCGAACGTGCGCTCCAGCTCGTGGAACGCGATGGCGGGGAGGTCACGATCGTGTCGATGGGGCCCGAGATCGCCGTGGCGGCCGTGCAACGCGGGCTCGCGATGGGGGCTGCGCGCGCGGTCCTCATCACCGATCCGGCCCTCAGAGGTTCGGACACGCTGGTCACCGCACGGGTGCTCGCCGCGGCGATCCGCCGCCTCGGGCCGATCGACCTGGTCGTGGCGGCCGTCGAGTCGACCGACGGCTACACGGGCACGTTGCCGATCACGCTCGCCGAACTCCTGGAACTGCCGAGCGTCACGTTCGCAACTTCGTTCGATGTGATCGACGGGGCCGAGCTCCAGGCGGAGCGCCAGACGGCCTCCGGCTCGGAGGCTCTGGCTTGCCCGCTGCCGGCGCTCGTCACCTCGACCACGGGTGTGGCGGCCCCGCGCTACCCGAGCCTCAAAGGGGTGATGGCGGCGAAGTCGAAGCCGGTCGACCGCCCGTCGCTGACGGAGCTGGGCCTCGTCGCCGACGAGATCCGGTCGACGCAGTCGGTGACCGGCGTCGGAACCGCGCCCGAGAAGGCTGGCGGCCGAGTGATCGAGGCCGGTCCCGACGCGGCCGCCGAGATCGCCGACCTGCTCGAAGAGGCCCGGGTGATCTGAGGTGACGGGCGTGTGGATCTGGGCCGACCTGACGTCCGACGGTCTCGCGAGCTCGGCACTCGAGCTCCTGACGAAGGCCCGGGAGCTCGGGGGCGAGATCGGTGCCGTTGCGTTCGGTCCCCGAGCTACCGACGCTGTCGCCGCGCTGGGCGAGCATGGCGCCATCCGCGTGTACGCCAGCGACGACGATCGACTCGAGGAACCCACCTCGCGCGTGGCCGCCCACACGCTCGTTGCCCTCATCGCCCGAGACTCGCCCGACGTCGTGCTCTTCCCGTCGTCGTACCGCGCCCGCGACGTCGCGGGTCGTGTGCAGGCGCTGACGGGCTCGACGGTGATGGCGAACGCGGTGGACCTGCCGACCATCGACCGGGCACGTGCCGAGATCCTCGGAGGCACCACGGTCGTCGATGTCGACCTCGCGGGGCCCCGCCCACACCTCGTGCTGATGCGCCCTCGGTCCTTCGAGCCCGCTGCCGTGGGCGGCACGGCCGAGGTCGTCATCGTGGACGTGGTCGAGCCCGCCGGGTTCGTATCGGCGAGCGTGCTCTCACGGACAGATCCGGGCGCCACGGGTCCGAGCCTCGACGACGCGAAGGTCGTGGTCGCCGGGGGACGTGGCTTGGGCGGCCCCGAGGGCTTCCGGTTGCTCGAGGAGCTGGCCGGGGCGATCGGAGATACCGCGATCGGCGCCTCGCGAGCCGCGGTCGACGCCGGGTGGGTGCCTTACGCGCTGCAGATCGGGCAGACGGGCGCCACCGTGAAGCCCGAGGTGTACCTCGCGGCCGGCATCAGCGGGGCGCTGCAGCATGCGGTCGGCATGAAGGGCTCGCGCCGGATCGTGGCCATCACGAAGGACCCCGAGGCGCCGATCTTGAAGATGGCCGACCTCGGCGTCGTCGGCGACCTCTTCCAGGTGCTGCCCGCGCTCACGGAGGAGGTCCGCCGACGGACCGGGCGCTGAGCGTGGCGCTGCTGTTCGCGGCGATCGCCGCCGCGGGCGTGCTCGCCTGGCGTCGGGCCGCACCCCGGGTCGCAACCCTGCGCGCCGCGCGGCCCGACGATCCCGAGTGGGCAGGGGCCGGCGGCGACCGAGTTCGTCGCGAGCTCGTCGAGGTCGTGGGGCAGCGAAAGCTCTTCCAGCGGCTCGTGCCGGGCCTGATGCACGCCGCGATCTTCTGGGGTTTCGTCGTGCTGCTGCCGACCATCGTGGAGGCCGCGGTCGCGATCGTGGATCCGCACGGTCACCTTCCGCTGATCGGCGACACGACCTGGTTCGCTTGGATCGTCGATGTGTTCGCCATCGGCGTGCTCGCCGGAGTCACCGTCGCGGTGTGGATCCGTAAGGTCCAGCGCCCCGACCGGTTCCGAGGCTCACACCTCGAGGAGGCCGACCGCATCCTGCTGATGATCACCGCGATCGTCGTGTCGCTGCTGCTGTGGCAGGCGACCCGCGTGGCGCTCGGGCTCGTCCACGTCGAAGGCCCCATCACCGGATGGCTCGCCGACTCGATCGACGGTGTGTCGAGGGGCACCCTCGAGGTGGCCGAGCGGGTCCTCGTCTGGCTGCACCTGCTGCTCGTGCTCGGCTTCCTCGTCTACCTGCCAGGCTCCAAGCATCTGCACATCGTCACCGCGGCGCCCAACGTGTGGCTCGCGAAGGGGGCGCCGAGCGGACACCTGACGCCTCTGCGCATCGACCTCGAAGGTCCCGAGGAGGAGATGCGCTTCGGCGCCGGGGTCGCCACCGACCTCACGAGGAAGCAGACGCTCGACCTCTTCTCGTGCACGGAATGCGGCCGCTGCCAAGACGTCTGCCCCGCGTGGACCACGGGGAAGCCGCTCAGTCCGAAGCTGCTGATCATGGGGCTCCGCGACCACGTGGCCGCAGCGCCAGCCGGCGAGCTTGAGCTGCAGCCCCTCGTGCCGAACGCGGTCACCGACGAGGTCGTCTGGGACTGCGTGACGTGCGGCGCATGCGTGCGTGAATGCCCGGTCGACATCGAGCACGTCGACACGATCGTCGATCTGCGACGTCACCTCGTGATGGCCGAGTCACGGTTCCCGTCGGAGGCGGGCACGCTGCTACGCGGCGTCGAGGGTCCCGGCGAGAACCCCTGGAGCCAACCGGCGAGCGCCCGCATGGACTGGGCAACGGGACTCGACGTCCGCGTGCTCGGCCCCGGGGACCCGGCGCCCGAGGTGCTCTTCTGGGTCGGGTGCGCCGGCGCATTCGACGAGCGGGCGCGAGAGGCGACCCGCTCGACCGTGCGTCTGTTGCAGGCCGCCGGGGTCGACGTCGCGGTGCTCGGCGCACGTGAGTCGTGCACGGGCGACCCCGTCCGGCGCATGGGACACGAGTTCCTGTTCCAGACCCTCGCCGAACGCAACGTCTCCACGCTGAACGAAGCCGGCGTGACCACGATCGTCGCGAGCTGCGCTCACTGCTTCAACACGCTGGCGAACGAGTACCCGGACTACGGCGGCAGGTACGACGTCGTGCACCACTCCGAACTGCTGGCGAAGCTCGTGCGTGAGGGCAGGCTGCACCCGTCGCGCACCTCGGTCGCGGTGACCTATCACGACGCGTGCTACCTCGGTCGGCACAACGACCGGTACGACGCACCGCGCGACGTGCTCGGCGCCGTTGCCGGTGAGGTCGAGGAGATGCCACGCACCCGCGAACGCTCGTTCTGCTGCGGCGCCGGCGGGGCGCGCTTCTGGATGGAGGAAGGCGGCGACGCCCGCATCAACGAGACGCGCTACGCGGAAGCCGTGAGGACCGGTGCCGAGGTCGTCGCGACGGCCTGTCCCTTCTGCCTCGTGATGCTGGACGACGCGGCGAACGCCGCGGGTGCGGGACCCGAGGTCGCCGACGTCGCGACCTTGCTCGCTCGCTCCGCGCTCACCGACGGCTCCGGCGAGGCGACGTGAAGGCGGACGAGGAGGATCGAGTCATGAGCGAGGCGAACGGCGGCCTGACGTGAGCCGCGTGCCCCTGATCACCGA
This sequence comes from Actinomycetota bacterium, assembly GCA_035697485.1. Lineage (NCBI taxonomy): Bacteria > Bacillati > Actinomycetota > Actinomycetota bacterium. Next base: position 27,043 of record DASSCU010000058.1, on the reverse strand, counting down.
CCGGGAACAACTGGATCCGAACGACCGGCCGACGTTCGACGCGATCGTGCAGAGCAGGGGCTCGATGCTGCGCCCGTTCGAGGCCTTGCTGCACGCCCCCGCGCTTGCCACACGTGTGGCCGACCTCGGACACGCGATCAGGTTCGAGTCGCACCTCTCGGACGTCGATCGCGAGCTCGTGACACTCGCCACCGGACACTCGCAGGGATGCGCGTTCATCTGGGAGTCGCACCTCGAGGCAGCGCGCTCGGTGGGCATCGGCAACGACATGCTCGCTGCGTTGCAGGCGGGGGGGACTGGGCTCGACCCGCGGGCGAGCGCCCTCGCCCGCCTGGTGCAGGAGCTCTGCGAGACCGGCGGGGTCGCCGACGAGACCTTCCGCACCGCGCGCGAGCTCGTCGGCACGCAGGGATTCATCGAGCTCGTGCTCACGGTCGGGTACTACACGATGCTCGCCTATGCGATGAGCGCCGTCGAAGCCTGTTGATTCGATCGAGGCGAGGACCGCGGGCTACGGCGTGACGAGGTCCCGCGGCTCCTCACCAGCGAGCACCGCCCGCACGTTGTCTCGCATGCGGCCCAGCGCCTCGGCCTGGGACTCCACCGTTCGGCCCGCGTTGTGCGGTGAGATCAGCACCCGCGAGAACGAGCGCAGCTCGTGACCCGGCGGCAGGGGCTCAGGGTCGGTCACGTCGAGGCCGACCCCGGCCAGGCGGCCTTCTCGCAACGCCTCGACGAGGTCGTCAGTGGCCACGACAGGGCCTCTCGACACGTTGACCAGGTAGGCCGTCTCCTTCATCAGCGCCAGCGCCTGCCGATCCACCATGTGCCGCGTCGCGTCGGTCAGCGGCAGGCTCAGCACCACGACGTCGGCGTCCCTGAACAGCTGCTCGCGCGCGACGAACCGGACCGGCACGTCCGGCGCGCGGGACGGATCCGGCGTGCGCGTGTGCGCGACCACCTCCATGCCGAGGCCGTCGCCGAAGCGGGCGAGCAGGGCGCCGATCTCACCGAACCCGGCGACCCCGAGCGTCTTGCCGCCCATCTGCACCCCGGTCGTCCCCTGCCACGCCGGGTCGTCCCGCATCCAGGCGTGGCGGGCCAGATACATCATCATCATGAGGGCGTGCTCGGCGACCGCTCTGCCGCGGACCCCTTGGACGTTCGTCACCACGACTCCGCGTGCAGACGCCGCACCCACGTCGATGTTGTCGACGCCCGCCCCGGGCTTGGCGACGAGCCTCAAGGACGGAGCGGAGAGGATCATCTCCTCGGTGACGGGGGCGTGCGCGGTGAGGATGCCCTCCGCCGTCTCCAGCGGCGATCGAAGCTCGGCCGTCGAGAAGCCGGCAGGGATCACGACGTCGTGCTCGGCGCCCGCCCACCCGGGGCCGATGCCGAACTCCTCGGTCACCAAGAGTGGATCGACGATCAGTAGCCGCACCATGTCCCCTCCGCTCCAGTGCGTCCCGGGACCCGCGGCCCGCCCCGCGGTCCGGCTACACTACGGCACCACGATGAGTGAGAGCCCGGTCATCGTCTTCGCGTCGTTCCGGCCGATCGCCGGGAAGGAGCGCGACCTCCAGGAGCTGCTCGCGTGGATGGTCGGGCACACCCGCTCGGAACCCGGGTGCGAGTCCTACGACCTGTACCGGCGTCACGGGGACGACGACGCCGAGTCGTTCCATCTGTTCGAGCGCTACCGGGACGAGGTGGCCCTCGGGGAGCATCGCGCGTCCAGCCACTACATCGAGTACCGAAGCCGGGTGAACGATCTCCTCGAGGCACCGATCGAGGTCCTCGTGCTCGACGGTATCGACGTCGCCGACTGACGTTCCTCTCAGACGAACGCGCGGTGGCCGGTGAGGAGCCCACCGATCACCAGCGTGTGCACCTCTTCGGTGCCCTCGTAGGTGATCACGGACTCGAGATTCGTCATGTGGCGCATGATCGGGTACTCGAGCGTGATCCCGTTCGCGCCGAGGATGCCCCGGGAGGTGCGAGCCACCGCCAGCGCCTCGCGCGTGTTGTTGAGCTTCCCGATCGAGACCTGCTCGGGGCGCAGTCGCCCTTCGTCCTTCATACGACCGAGGTGGTAAGCCAGCAGCCGGCCCTTCTCGATCTCGAGGGCCATGTCGGTGAACTTCTTCTGGGTGAGCTGGAACGCCGCGATCGGCTTCCCGAACTGCACACGCTCCTTCGCGTAGTTCAGGGCCGACTCGAAGCACGCGCGCGCGGCGCCCATCACGCCCCAGACGATGCCGTATCGGGCCTCGTTCAGGCAGGAGAGCGGACCCTTGAGCCCTTCGACCCCGGGCAGCATCGAGCCAGCGGGAAGGCGCACGTCGTCCATCACGAGCTCGCTCGTCACGCTCGCGCGCAGCGACATCTTCTTGTGGATGTCGGGGGCGCTGAACCCCGGCGCGTCGCACGGCACGACGAAGCCGCGCACGCCCTCGTCGGTGTTCGCCCACACGATCGCCACGTCGCTCACGCTGCCGTTCGTGATCCACATCTTCGTGCCCGAGAGCACCCAGTCGTCGCCGTCGCGCCGGGCGAACGTGCGCATCGACCCCGGATCGCTGCCGGAGTCGGGCTCGCTCAGACCGAAGCATCCGATCGCATCGCCGCTCGTCATACGAGAAAGCCACTCCGCGCGCTGTTCGTCGCTCCCATACGTGAGGATCGCGAACATGGCCAGTGCGCTCTGCACGGACACGAACGACCGCAGGCCGGAGTCACCGGCCTCCAGCTCGAGCTCGACCAGTCCGTAGGCGACCGCGTTCAGGCCGAGCATGCCCTCGCCCTTCAGCTGCATGCCGAGGAAGCCCATCCCCCCGAGCTCCTTCGCGAGCTCGCGTGCCGGGAACTCGCCCGCCTCGTACCACTCCTCCACCTCAGGCAGGATCCGGCCGCGCACCCACTCCCTCGCGGTATCGCGGACCGCCCGTTCGTCGTCGCTCAGCAGGTGGTCGATGTCGAGCATGTCGTGGGGGTCGATCGAGGCGCTCATGGGGCGACGGTAGCACCTAGAATCGTGGGCCATGGAGCCGATCCTGCTCGTGCGGTGCGATCCGGAAGAGACGTTCGGCATCGCTCGCGCGTCGTTGGAAAGCGCCGGGGCAGCCACCGTCACCTGGGAGGCCCTCGACGGGGACCCCCGCCCTCCTCTGGATGGCATCTCCGGCGTCGTGCTGTTCGGCAGCTCCTACAACGTCGAGCACGCCGAGGAGCAGCCCTTCATCAAGGAAGCCCGCGAGCTCACCCTCGAAGCGATCGACCGCGCCGTGCCGTACCTCGGCATCTGCTTCGGCGCCCAGTTGCTCGCCTGGTCGCTCGACGCGACCGTCCTGAAGGCACCCGTCCGTGAGGTCGGGTACGAGCCGATCAGGCCGACCCCCGCTGCCCGAGAGGACGAGCTCCTGTCTCACTACGAGGATGGCGACCAGGTCTTCCAGTGGCACATGGACACGTTCGAGATGCCCGCGGGGGCGGTCCCACTCGCGACGGGCGACCAGGTGAGGAATCAGGCCTACCGGGTGGGCGACACGACCTGGGGCGTGCAGTGGCACTTCGAGATCGATCGGCGGGAGATCGACATGTGGCTGGGCTCGTTCGAACAAGCCGACGGGCCGCTCGAGCGGTCGTGGGGCAAGTCGGCCCAACGGATCCGTGACGAGGCCGCCCGGCTCCAGGATCGCCATGAGGCCAAGGGACGCGAGGTGTTCACGCGGTTCGCCGGTTCGACGGCCCTCCGATGACGAGCGGCTCGGGGGTCTACGGCGCGTATCGGCCGCTCGTCGCCGTCGTCGCGTACCACCTCGCCGATGATCGAGTCGCCCGCTGGCCAGATGGCGGCTACGGGGTGCCGGCCCCCTACATCGCCGCACTCCGCCGCTCGGGGGGACGCACCGCGATCGTCTCGCCCGGCGAGCTCGGCCCTCCCGAGGACGTCCTCGAGCCTTACGACGGCCTCCTGCTCGTCGGCGGCGGTGACGTCGATCCCTCCAGGTACGGCGCCGTGCCCGACCTCGAGCACAACTACGGGGTGGAGTCCGACCGCGACGCCTTCGAGACCGACCTGCTCCTGACCGCCGAACGCACGCGGGTCCCCGCGCTGTGCATCTGTCGTGGCATGCAGGTCATGAACGTCGCCTACGGCGGCACGCTGGACCAGCACCTTCCGGATCGACCCGAACTGCTCGAGCACGGTGTGCCGCTGGAGGGCACCGAGACGCTCCATCCGGTGACCCCGGAACCGCGGTCGTACCTCGCCGCGATCACGAAGTCGGGCGACCTCACGTGCTCGTCGCACCATCACCAGGGCGTCGCACGGATCGGCGACCGGTTGCGGGTGTCGGGACGCAGTCCGGACGGCCTCGTCGAGGCGATCGAGCTCGACGTTGGGCACACGGACGACCCGACGGCCGAACCCTGGATCGTGGGCGTGCAGTGGCACCCGGAAGAGACCGCCCCGACCGACCCGGTCCAGCAGTCGGTGTTCGACGCGCTCGTGCTGCTCGCACGCCTTCGCGGCAGCCGGGCGACGCCGAAGGGATCCGGTGGGCGGGGTCGCGACTACCGCATCGTCGACCCAGACACGGCATGGCCCGGACGGTTCGAGGCCGAGGCCTCCCGCATCGTCGGCTCGCTCCCACCCGATCTGGTCGCGCGGATCGATCACGTCGGGTCGACCGCCGTCGCCGGCCTGGCCGCCAAACCGATCGTCGACATCCAACTCTCGCTGGTCGCGATGACGCCTCGTGATGCCTACGTCGAGCCCCTCACGGCTCTCGGCTACCGCTGGGTCCTCGATCCGTGGGACGTGGATCATGAGTACTTCAGCCGCGATATCGACGGCGAGCGATCGTTCCACCTGCACGCTTGCTCCGCCGGCTCGACCTGGGAACGGCGACATCTCGCCTTCCGCGACTGGCTCCGCACCCATCCAGACGACGCGGCCGCCTACGAGGCGCTGAAGCGGGAACTCGCCGCCGCTCACCCCAACGACACCTTGTCCTACACGGAGTCGAAGTCGGCCTTCATCTCCGGCATCGTCGAACGGGCGACGACGGACGCCGGCGACGCCTCAGGCGATGGGGGACAAGGAACCGGAACCGGGGACTAGCGCGAGGTGGCTCGCTCCGGCATAATCCGCGGCATCGTGGGGGAGGCACCGAACGTCATGTGCCCGCTGACCGGTCGTCGCGTCGATCCGTTCGGTCGAGCGCCCGGATCGCTGGTGACGTCGACCGCGTGACGCACGTCGCAGCCACGTTGTTCGGCGCCCCACTACCCCCCGGTGGCACGATCGGCGTCTGCTCGCCGAGCGGACCGTTCTACAACCGCAGCGACATCGAGCGGCCCGTGGAATGGTGGCAGGAGCGCGGCTTCCACGTGAAGCTCAGCGACGGCGTCTGGGCCCAGGACGACTACGTCGCCGGCTCGCCCGAGCAACGCGCTTCCGACCTGAACGCGCTGTTCGGCGATCCCGAGGTCGACGTGATCCAGGTGTTGTGGGGTGGCACCGGTGCGATGCAGGTGCTCCCCCACCTCGACTACGACCTGATCGCCGCGAACCCGAAGGCGCTCATGGGCTACTCCGATATCACGAACCTGCACGTCGCGCTCCGCCAACGGACCGGGCTCGCCACACTGCACGGCCCAGGCCTCGGCTCCATGGGGATCCCCGAGCGCACCGCGTTCACCTGGGATTCGGCGCTGCAGGCATTCATGAAGGGCGGGGCCGGCCAGGTGCCACGCGACCCCGACGATCCCTACGTCCGCGCGATCGCGCCCGGCCGGGTCACCGCACCGATCGTGGGTGGCAACCTCTTCACCCTCGTGCACCTGATCGGAACACCCTTCGAGCCGGTCCTCGACGGCGCGATCCTGTTCTTCGAAGAGGTGAACGAGCCCACGTACATCATCGAGGTCCACCTCGACCAGCTGCGGCTCGCGGGCAAGCTCGACCGTGTCGCGGGGGTCGTGATCGGCGAGATGAAGGACTGCGGGTGGCGGGAGGAGCGCCCGGAGACCCCCCGGGACCGCTCGCTGGAAGATGCGTTCGAGCGGCATCTAGCGGGCCTGGGGGTTCCGGTGCTATACAGGCTGCCTCTCGGCCATGGCAAACACCTCGCCTCGATGCCGCTGGGGGTCACCGCGACCCTCGACGCCGACGCCAGGACGCTCACGATCGATGAACCGGGGGTCGCATCACGAACGTAAAGTCCTGATGAAGACGACCTCACGAAGGGCCGCTTCACACCGACCACAGCTCGACGTTCACGAGGAGGCACAGATCACATGAGAACGATCCGCAGGGCGATGGCCACGGTCGTGGCGATGGGGATGGTGGCGGGCCTCGGCCTCGCCGGAACCGCGCTCGCGCAGGACACGTCACCCTCCGACGAGAAGATCTCGTTCGTGATCGGTACCACGACCGGCCTGCCGACGGTGAATCCCTTCCGTGGGCTGACGGCCGAGACCTACTACGTGCTCAGCCTCCAGTACGACCTGATGATCAACTTCGCCAAGGACGACCTGAGCGCCGCGCCCGGACTCGCCACCGAATGGGAGTCCAGTGAGGACGGCCTCACGTGGACGATCACGACCCGCGACGGCGTCACCTGGCACGACGGCGAGCCGTTCACCGCGGAAGACATCGAGTTCACCTTCAACACGATCCTCGAGAACGAGACCGGCTCGTTCATCGACTACTTCCCCAACGTGGAGAGCATCGAGGCGGTCGACGACAACACCCTCGTCTGGAAGGCGACCGAACCGACGATCGCGCCGGTGATCCCTCCGTGGGTGTACATCCTGCCCAAGCACATCTGGGAGCCGCTCGGCAGCTACGCGGACATGAGGAACTTCGCGAACTTCCCGGACACGATCGGCACGGGACCCTTCCAGCTCACCGAGTACGCCCGCGGTGAGACGTGGACGCTGACGAAGAACGAGGACTACTGGGCGGGTGCCCCGATCGTCGACGAGATCATCGTGCGGAAGTTCAACAACGAGGAGGCGATGGTCTCGGCTCTGCGCCAGGGTGAGATCGACTACATCTCGAACGTGAGCGTGAACCTGTTCAACTCTTTGGAGGGTGCCGAGGGCATCACGACCAACGTCGGTCCGGCGACCGGGTTCGACCAGATGAGCTTCAACATGTGCGACCCAGCCACCACGCTCGCCAACTACTGCGAGAAGAACCCCGGCACCGGTCACCCCGCGCTGCGCGACCCCGTGGTCCGCCAGGCGATCTCGAAGGTGATCGATCGCGACACGCTGGTGGAACGCGTGCTCGGCGGCTACGGGGAACCCGGGTCGACGGTCGTGCCACCCTTCGCCGCCCAATGGCACACGGAGCCGACCTCGGACACGCAGGCGTACGATCCCGCCGGCGCCGCGCAGATGCTCGAAGATGCGGGATACGTCGACACCGACGGCGACGGCGTCCGAGAGACCCCCGACGGGGAGCCGCTGGAGTTCCGCTTCTTCCTGCGCTCCGAGAGCGACGAGAACCAGAAGTCCGGCGAGTTCATCGCCGACTGGCTGACCGATCTGGGCATCGCGACCAAGATCACGGTGGGTTCGACCGACGAGCTCACCGACATCTGGTACGAGCACGACTTCGACCTGTACATCTGGGGATGGGCACCCGACCCCGATCCTGACTTCATCCTGTCCACGTTCACCTCCGGCCAGTGCGGTGTCTGGAGCGACACATGCTTCAGTAACGCCGAGTACGACGAGCTGTACGACGCCCAGCAGGTGGCCACGAGCGTCGAGGATCGGCAGCAGATCATCAGCGAGATGCAGGGGTTCGTGTACGACCAGGTGCCCGAAGTCGTCCTGTACTACAACAACACGCTCGAGGCCTACCGCAGCGATCGCTGGGAGGGTCTCGTCCAGTCGCCGGAGCCCCAGGGGTTCCTGCTCGGGCAATACACGCCCTACTCCGAGCTCACGCTCCGGCCCGTAGGCTTCGGTGGAACCGGCGGCGGTGGCTCGACCGGAGGAGAATCCGGCATCCCGATGGGTGTGTGGCTCGGCATCGTCGCGGGCGTGATCGCGATCGTCGTGATCGTCGCCCTGGTCAGGAGGGGACGATCGGACGAAGATCTCGCCTGATCGGGGATACCGGGACACGCGGAGGAAGGTGCGAGGGTGGGGACGCAGCGGTACCTGGTCGGCAAGATCGGCCAGGCCCTCATCACCCTCCTCTTCATCCTCACCTTCAACTTCTTCCTGTTCCGGATCCTGCCGGGCGATCCGATCCGACTCCTGACCAAGGGAGCCGGTCAGCGCCTGACGCCGGCGGAACAGCAGGAGATGCGGGAGGAGCTCGGCGTCGACAAACCCGTCTTCCCTGGCCAGTACGTGCAGTACATGGGCCAGACGTTGCGGCTCGACCTCGGCGTGTCGTCGATCGTCGCGCCGGGCGAAGACGTAACCACCGTCTTCTTCGAGAAGTTCCCGAAGACCCTCTTCCTCGTCGGCACGAGCACGGCCGCATCGATCGCGATCGGGGTGATCCTCGGGATCTACGGCGGGTGGAAACGCGGACAAGCGCTCGACATGAGCTCGATGACGGGTTCGTTGGTGCTCTACTCGATCCCCGAATTCGTGTTGGGCATCATGCTGTTGCTGCTGTTCTCGGGCTGGTTGGGGCTCTTCCCGAGCGGAGGGTTCGAGTCAGCCACCGGCGACCTGACAGGAGCCGACCGCCTCTTCGACATCTTGAACCACGCGTTCCTCCCGTGGCTCACCCTGACCCTGGCTTTCATCGGGGAGTTCTACCTCGTGATGCGATCATCGCTGCTCGACGTGCTCGGCGAGGAGTACATCAGCCTCGCGCGCGCCAAGGGGCTCCGTGAGAAGTTCGTGCTCCGCAAGCACGCGGTGCGCAACGCGCTGCTGCCGACCGTGACGCTGATCGCCCTCTCGTTCGGCTTCGTGCTCGGAGGCGCGATCACCGTGGAGCTCGTGTTCTCCTACCCGGGCGTCGGGCTGCTCTCGTTCGAAGCCCTCGAGGCGAGGGACTACGCCCTGCTGCAGGGCACGTTCCTGTTCTTCAGCATCGGAGTGCTGGTGGCGAACCTGACCGCGGACCTCCTGTACGCCTACATCGATCCCCGTGTGAGGACGGCCTGACGTGAAGCTCGACGAAGCCCCCGTCGAGGTGGAGCCGACCGAGATTCGGACCGGACGGCAGATCCGGTGGACGCGACGGCGCGACGCCTTCTCCCGATTCTGGGCGCAGTACCGGCGGAGTCCCTTCGGGATGGTCGGCATGATCATCTTGATCTTCTTCATCGGCATGGCGATCTCCTCGCTGTTCATCGACGGGAGCTCCCTCTCGAAGACCGCCGTGACGGAAGAATCGATCGCGCCGTGCACCTTCGCGACCCTGCCGTGCCCCCCCAACGCCAACAACCCGCTCGGCACCGACGCCGACGGTCGGTCGGTCCTCACCCTCGTGATCGAGGGCTCCCGAGTGTCGCTGATCGTCGGCTTCACGGCGAGCGTGATCACGATGGTGATCGGCGCCTTGGTCGGCATCCTGGCCGGCTATCTCGGCCGGACGTCCGACACGCTGCTGATGCGCACGACCGACTTCTTCCTCGTGATCCCGTGGCTCCCGCTCGCGATCGTGCTGGCGGCGATCCTCGGACAGAACATCTTCGTGCTGATCGCCATCATCGGATTCACCTCCTGGCCGGGCACCGCGCGCCTCGTGCGTGCCCAGACCCTCTCCGTCAAGGAGCACTCCTACGTGGAGCGTTCCAGGGCACTCGGCGCGACGAACGGCCAGGTGGTGAGCCGGCACATCCTCCCGAACGTGATGCCGGTGATCTTCGCCAACACGATCCTCACGGTGGCCATCGCGATCCTCGCGGAATCTTCCCTGTCGTTCCTCGGCCTCGGTGACCCTCGGCGGGTCACGTGGGGCACGATGATCGATGCCGCGTTCGACGCGGGTGCGATCTCGATCGGGGCCTGGTGGTGGCTGCTCGCGCCCAGCCTCAGCATCGTGCTCGTCGTGCTCGCGTTCACCCTCTGCGGGTATGCCCTCGACGAGATCATCAACCCGAGGATCCGTGAACGATGAGCGTGTTGGAGGTCCGCGATCTCCACGTGACGTACCGCACCCAGGCGGGCGGCATCCCGGCTGTCCGCGGCGTGTCGTTCGGTGTCGACAAGGGACAGGTGCTCGGGCTCGCAGGTGAATCGGGCTGCGGGAAGTCGACGATCGCAGGAGCCGTGCTGCGGCTGTTGCCGGCGAGCACGACGATCGAGGGCGAAGTCCTGCTCGAGGGCGAGAACGTGCTCGAGATGAAGCCGGGGCGTTTGCGCGCCGTGCGGTGGACGGGAGCGTCGATCGTCTTCCAGGGCGCGATGCACGCACTGAACCCCGTCAAGCGGATCGGAGACCAGATCGCCGAGGCGATCACCGTGCACCAGCAGGCCGGCGAGAAGGAGGCCCGTGTGCGCGTCGGCTCGCTGATGGAGCAGGTGGGCCTGCCCACTCGTCGCATGCAGGACTACCCACACGAGCTCTCCGGTGGCCAGAAGCAGCGCGTGATGATCGCGATGGCGCTCGCCTGCTCGCCGTCCCTGGTGATCGCCGACGAGCCCACGACGGCCCTCGATGTCATGGTCCAGGCACAGGTCCTGCGCCTCATGAAGGAGCTGCAGCGTGAACTGGGGCTGTCCATGCTCTTCATCACGCACGACCTCTCGGTGCTCGTCGAAACCTCGGACCAGCTCGCGATCATGTACGCGGGCAAGATCGTCGAAGAAGGCCCGGCCGAGACCGTCTTCCACTCGCCGCAGCATCCCTACACCGAGGCGCTCTCCGCCGCGTTCCCGGAGATCGGCGATCAGCGATTCCGTGGCGCGCCGATGGGCCTGGGCGGCGACCCGCCGGATCCCGCCGAGGTGCCGTCGGGGTGCTCGTTCCACCCCCGGTGCCCGAAGGCGTTCGAGGACTGCTCCGTGACCGAACCGCAGCTGTACCCCGCGGGTGAGGGCCGACGCGCCGCGTGCCTGCTCGTTCCCGCTGCGAAGACGGCGATGGAGGTCGGCACATGAGCCGTGCGGAGGTCACGGCGGCCCCTCCACCGCCTGCGAACGAGCGCGAGACCGTCATCGAGGTGCGCGATCTGCAGGTCACGTTCCAGGGTCGGGTCGGGCTCATCGAGGGACTGCGGGGAAAGAAGGGCACACAGTCGCGGGCCGTCGACGGCGTGTCGTTCCAACTGCGTCGCGGCGAGGTGGTCGCGCTCGCCGGGGAATCCGGGTGCGGCAAGACCACCACGGCCCGAGCCATCATGGGGCTGCAGCCCGTCGACGGCGGCGAGATCCTCTTCGAGAGCGATCCGCTTCCCCGCGATCTGAAGCCCTATCGACGCAAGGTGCAGATGGTCTTCCAGGACCCGACCGGCGCGCTCAACCCGCGACAGACGATCTACGAGATCATCGCCGAGGGGCTCCGCATCCACGGCATCGATCGGGGGCCGAACGGGGAGCCCGAGGAGCAGCTCGTGGCCAAGGCGCTCTCCCGTGCGGGCCTGCGCCCGCCCGAACGGTTCTTCCTGCGCTACCCGCACGAGCTGTCTGGTGGCCAGCGCCAGCGCGTGGTGATCGCCGGCGCGCTCGTGCTCGAACCCGAGGTGATCGTCGCCGACGAACCCGTCTCGAACCTCGACGCATCGGTGCGGGGGGAGATCCTGCAGCTGCTGATGAAGCTCCGCGAGGATCTCGGGCTCACGATCATCATCGTCACCCACGACCTCGGTCTCGCATGGACCGTCGCCGATCGCGTCGCGATCATGTACCTCGGCCGCATCGTCGAGATCGGGCCCGCCGAGGACGTGCTGCTGCGGCCCGAGCACCCCTACACGAAGGCCCTGCTCGACGTGGTGCCCGAGGCGGGAGGTCTCGATCGCCCGATCCTCACCGGCGAGCCACCCGATCCGACCCGCATCCCCGAGGGATGCCGGTTCCACCCCCGGTGCCCGGTCGTCGAATCGGGACGTGCAGCCGAGCTCGGTATCGAATCGCGGTGCCGAACCGAGGACCTCGCGCTCCTGGAGCTGGCGCCGGAACACGAAGCGGCCTGCTACGAGGCCTTCCTGCGTCACGGCAGCGGCGCGGCCGCCGGCTGACGCCTCAGACGGTCTCCGGCCCCGGTGCCGCCACGCCCGGCGTCTCCACCGTGTCGTCGCCCTTGAGCACCCCCAGGATCGCCTCCATCTCCGAGTCGGAGACCCGCGCGTCCCGGGCGGGGTCCTCGGCGTTCTTCGCCCGCACCGTGGCGAGCATCGTGCGGAGGTTCGACTCGGCCATCTCGGCACGAGCCTCGAGCTCTCGGACCTTCTCCGACAGCGCGCGCGCACGGCTCTCGGCCTCGTCACGGCCTTGCCGCGCCTCTCGCGCCTCCTCACGAGCCGAGCGCAGCGCGGCCCGCATCTCGGCGGCCTCCCGGCCCACCTCGACCAAGCGGTCGACCACGGCTCGCCCGAAGTCGGAGTATCGAGCGGCGCCCGGCTCCGCGCGCCTCGTCGCGGAGGCGCGTGGCTGGCGAGCCGAGCGTGGGCGCCGTCCGAGCGACTCCTTCTCGCCCGCCTCGACGGGCCTGCTGTCGAGCAGGCGATAGGAGCCCTGTGCCGGTTCGAGTCGCCTTCGCGCGATGAGTGCTCGAACCGCCCTCGCGGTGGAGAGAGCATCGGGGAAACCGAGCTCGCGCCCGATCTCGGCGGGCGTCACCGTCATCACCTCGCCGACCGGGGTGCGCTGCGCCGCCTCGGAAAGGAACGCGTTCACCCGATCCAGGCTCTGCTCGTTCACGAGCTCATCATGCCCGACGAGTGGCCCCCGGGCCAGTCGTACGCCGCGGCAACCCGACGCACCACTGACACCGGTAGGCTGCGCCCATGACGGCCGGTTCCCAGACGGCGCCGGCACCGCTCGCCGGGCTCCGGGTGATCGATCTCTCGCGCGTGCTCGCGGGCCCGCTCGCCACGATGACCCTGGGCGATCTCGGGGCGGACGTGGTGAAGGTGGAGCGTCCGGGCGAGGGCGACGACACGCGCCACTGGGGGCCCCCGTTCGCGGGCGACGACGCCGCGTACTTCCTGTCGCTCAACCGCAACAAGCGCTCGGCCGTGATCGACCTGCGAAGCGCCGAGGGGGTCGCCGCCGTCGAGCGGCTGTCGGCAGGGGCCGACGTGCTGATCGAGAACTTCCGGCCCGGTCTCATGGGCGAACTCGGGCTCGCACTCGACGATCTGCGGGCGGCGAACCCGCGACTGGTCACCTGCTCGCTCACGGCATTCGGCGAGGCGGAGACGGCCGCCAGGCCGGGCTACGACATCATCGTGCAGGCACTCTGCGGGCTGATGAGCGTCACGGGCGAGCCCGGCGGCGAGCCTGTCAAGGCAGGGGTGGCGTTGCTCGACGTCGTGACCGGCCTGCAGGCGGCGATCGGCATCCTGGCGGCCCTCGCCGAGCGGGAGCGGACGGGCCTCGGCCGCCACGTCGGGGTGTCGCTGTTCGACGCCAGCGTGGCCGCGATGGTGAACCAGGCGGCCAACACGCTGATCGGCGGTGTCGTGCCCACCGCCCTGGGCACCGCGCACCCCAACATCGTGCCGTATCAGGCCTTCCACGCCTCGGATCGCCCGTTCATCCTTGCGGGCGGGAACGATCGGCTGTTCCGTCGAACGTGCGAGGTCGTGGGACATCCGGAGTGGGCCCACGATGATCGGTTCGCCACCAACCAGGACCGTGTCGCGAACCGCGACGAGCTGGTGGCGCTGCTCGCGGCGGCGTTCATGGCCCGACCCGCCGCCGACTGGCTCCGCGAGCTCGAGGCGGCCTCGGTGCCATGTTCGCCGATCCGCACGATGGAGGAGGTGTTCGCCTCGCCCGAGGGTGACGCGCTCGTCGAAGACGTCGTCGACCCGGATCGAGGCGGAACGCTGCGCCTGGTCGCGAACCCCCTCAGGTTCGACGGTGAACGGCTGCCCACGAGGCGCCCGCCGCCCTTGCTCGGCGCCGACACCGACGAGGTGCTGGATGACAGGTGATCCGGCGGCGCTCAGCGCCGCGTGGGCCGAAGCCCTCACGTCGTGGGCGATCCCCCCGGCGATCCTCGAGGCCGCGCCGGAGTCGCCGTACGGGTTTCCGTCGGAACTGTTCGCACGCCGAGGCGAACGGGCGGCGATCGGCGACGGACGAGGCGCGCCGACGCCGACCGCGTCGCGAGCCCTCGAAGCGCTCGCCGAACCCGGGACGGTGCTCGACGTGGGGGTGGGTGGCGGCGCGACCAGCCTCCCGCTTGCGACGCGCTGCACGGGCCTGATCGTGGTCGACGGTCAAGACGACATGCTCGAGACGGTCGCCCGTCGGGGCGCCGGTATCGGGCTCCCGGTCACGCTCGTGCTCGGGCGCTGGCCCGACGTCGCGGTGGAGACGCCGTTGGCCGATGTCGCGGTCAGCGGTCACGTCGCGTACAACGTCCCCGACCTCGACAGCTTCCTCACGACCCTCACGGCGCACGCCCGGCGCCGGGTCGTGATCGAGCTCACCGACCGGCACCCGCTCTCGTGGATGAACGACCTGTGGCTGCGCTTCCACGGTCTCGACCGACCCGATCGCCCGTGCGCCGACGATGCCGAGGCGCTCTGCGCGGCGCTCGGCCTCGACGTGCTTCGCGAGGACCGGGTCGACACCGCGGAGTCGGCCGGGAGCGGCTTCGACCGCCGAGAGGATGCCATCGGCCTCGTGCGTCGGCGTCTGTGCCTGCCGCCCGAGCGTGACGCGGAGATCGCCGAGGCGCTCGGCCCGCGGCTGCACGAGCACGGCGGACTTTGGAGCGCCGGGCCGGCGGAACAGCGCGTCATCACGCTGTGGTGGGATGTCCACCGCGGCGCCGCCACCTAGGTGGCGGCGGTGAGCACCACCGAGCCTGCGGCGCCGAAGGTCCCTTGTCCACCGTCGGGGATCTCGAAATCGAAGCTCGCCGTCGCGCCGTCGCGCGCCGGCATCACGAGGCGCAGGGTCGGGATCGTCTCCAGGAAGCCGCTGAGCTCCTGGGACCCGGCGGGGCTGCGTCCGGTCTCCTTGAGCCGGAAACGGAGCTCGTCGCCGCGGAGCTCGCCGACGGCTCGCATGTCGATGCGCTCGGCCTGGACCTGGGCCGTGGGCTCGTCGCATCGCAGCTCGCTCTTGAGCGTGGCAGCCCCCGCGGAATCGATCGCCCCGTCGGCGACCGCGATGCCGACGTCGATACGCCAGTTCCCGGCGCACCTGCCCCCGACGAACAGGTCGTGGTACGTGCGCGTGTCGATCCGCACGAGCCATGAGCCACCCGACGCGCTCGGATCGGGATCGCCGGTCGGGGAACCCCCGATCGGCCGCGCGCCGGGGTCTTCCACCCCGGGAGGGAACGGGTTCGTGTTCGCCGCGACCACCGCGCCCACGGCCGCGCACATCGCGAACACCAGGGCCCACACCACGAACTTCACGAACCGCCGCATGGAAGCGACCCTACCGCGAGCCGCCGGCCGCCCGGCGGACCTGCGACGTCAACGGGAACGCCGGGCCACGTAGTCACGGAGCACGAACTCGCCGACGCGGTCGTCGTCCATCAGGAAGACGCGCCCTTTCGTCACGCGGGCCAGGCGCTCCATGAACCGAGCGAGGCCTTCGGACTCCTCGAGCATGAAGATGTTCAGGCGCACGTTCGCCTTCGCGAGGCGCATCGCCTCGGCGAGGGTGAGCTCGATGGTCTCGGCCACCGGGGGCCAGGAGAAGAACGCCTGCTCGCCCTCGAGGTGCGCGGTCGGCTCGCCGTCGGTCACCATGATCACCTGTCTCGTCGCGCGCGGATGCTGGGCGAGCAGGCGCCCGGCGAGCATGAACGCGTGCTGCATGTTCGTCCCGTACACGCGCTCGAAGCCCGGCGCGGTGAGGTCCTCGGGCTGCAGTCGGCGCGCGTAGTCGCTGAACCCGATCAGGTACAGCGTGTCGTGCGGGTACCGACCTTCGATCAGGGCGTGCAGCGCGAGCGCCATCTTCTTCGCGTGGATGAAGTGTCCGCGAAGCGGCATCGAGAAGGAGAGATCGAGCAAGAGCGCCGTCGCCGTCTCCGTGCGGTGCTCGGCCTCGACCACCTCGAAGTCGTCGGGCGTGAGGCGCACCGGCTCGCCCGGGGTCGATCTCGCGACCGCGTTGAAGACCGTGCGCTGCACCGCGAGCTGTCCGTGGTCGCCGAAGTTCCAGGGACGTGTCGCCCCCGTCGGCTCGGCCAGACCGCCGGCGTCGCGCGCCTCATGGGTACCCTCCCGGTCGCGCTGCAGCTCCTCGAAGATCTGCGTGAGCGCACGCTCGCCGAGTTTGCGCGCCCCACGCGGGGTAACCTCGAGCCGGCCGCGTCGCCGTTGCACGAGGCCCGCGTCTTCCAGCATGCGCTCGATCTGCTTCAGGCGACGTAGGTCCTGGGCCGCCGCGTCGCCGAGGGTGCGGCGCGCGGCATCCTCGTCGACATCGTCGAGGCTGGCACCCGCGTAGTCCCCCAGCAGCGCACGATCGAGCTCCTCGTAGTCATGGAGTCGCTCCATCGCATCGACCGCCGCGGACATCGGCATGCCCAGTCCCTCCCCGAACCCCTGACCCTCGCCTTGACCCCACCCCATGCCGGGGAAGGCGTCTCGGAGGTTCGCGCCCAGGCGGTCGACCTCGAACGCGAGGTCCATGTCCTGCATCACCTGTTCGGCGAGGCGCGCGAGCTCGTCGCGCTGCTCCGCCGTGAGCGACGCCATCAAGGCGCTCATCGCCGCCATGCGGCGAGCCATGTGCTCGAGCAGCTCGTCGAGCGTCTGCGGATCGTCGGGGAAGAATCCTCCGTGGCGGGACATGAAACCCTCGAACGCGTGCTGGGTGTCCTCACCGCGCTCGCGCATCTCGATCAGCCCGTTGAGTTCGGCGAGCATGTCCTTGAACCGGGCGATGTCCTCGGGCGACATCGTGCGCATGCCCTCAGCCATCTGCCGGAAGTAGGCCCCCATCACCTGTTCGCGGATGTGTTCCTGGAGCTCGTCGAACATGCGTTGCGCCGTGGGATCCGCGAAACGGTACTCCCGCAGCTCCCCGAGTCGGCCGGGCGCATCGGGCGGCAGGGCGTCGAGGAACGCCTCACGCATGCGCGCGTCGTCGTCCTCGCGGAAGCTCAGCTCCGTACGTTCCCGCTCGAGGATCTCCTCGAGCCGCTCCCGGACGTCCTCGAGCGGGCCGGTGAGGTCGAGCAGTGCCTCCTCACGCTCACGCTGCTGACGCAGCCGTTCCCGCAGGGCATCCATGCCCGAGAACCGCCCCCGCATGCCACGACGGAGGAGCCTCTGCAGGGCGTGGTCGGCGCCCCCGCCCATCAGGATCTCGTCGGCGAGCTCCTCGAGGACGTCGGCAGCGGGCACGTCGGGCCCGAACGGATCCTGGGTGCCGTCCCACCGCGAGTAGCGGAAGCGCATGCGACCAGCCTACGCGCCCGCTCGCAGAAGCCTGGATGGATGCTAGCTGCGGACCGTGAAGTGACGTCGTTGGTCGCCGGCGACACGCACACCGAGCGCGCGAACCGCCGACTGCGCCCTCGTGTGAGACTGCACCGCGGGGCGCGCAGAGATCTCCCTGGCGAGGTCGTCGACCTTCACGAACCGTACCCCCGCCGCCCCCTCGACCGGAGGACCTGCGATCGCCCGCGTGAGGCACACGATCGGTACGGTCGATGCGAACATCGCCGCGTTGCCGAGCTTCACGGTGAGCCGCTTCGCGCCGGAACGCAGCCTGCGCAACCCGGGAACGGCACTGTCTCCGACCGTCGGTCGACGAACGTCGACCCTCGCCACTCCGGGGAGGTCGCAGACCCGCACCAGGAAGGCGCCGGTGGTGCCCACGACCGCGAAGTCCGCCTCCCACTCGTGGCCGGGCACGACGAAGAAGCTGTACGCGTCAAGGCGGCCGAGCACCCGTGCGACGGTCGCGGGTCCAGACGTTCCCTGTTGCGGGGCGACCATGGTTCTCAGGTTCGGCGAACAAGTCTCGGGGCTTGAGGCTCAGCCGATGCCGAGGCCGGTCATCAGCCCCCGGAGCGTGAGCCCGAAACAGATGAACGCGGCGAACGCGAACGGCACCCACGGCTGGATCGGCTCGGCGCCGGGCTGGGTCTTCTGCAGGTCGCGCGCGAGCGCATGGGCGATGATCAAGATCAGGATCGGTCCGAACCCGTAGACGTAATGGAGCCACTCCGTGGGTCGACGTCCGAGCAACAGCAGGACGATGCCGATCAGGGCCTGGAGCCCGGCGGCGACTTGCGCGACCGTCAACCACTGCCAGTACCGCTCACCCGGCCCTCGTCGGACGATCACCGCGCCGAGTGGCCAGAGCCAGCCGATCGCGAACAACGCGACCACGGCGAACCCGACCCACTCGTGCACCTGCGACATCGCGCCGGATACTACGAGGCCGCGCCCTCAGACAGCCGCGGGTCCGGTGTACCGCGCGGCCCGGTCCCCGCCGTCCTTGTTCAGCCGGCGGGAGAGGTAGAGCCCTTCCAGTGAGAACTCGAGCGCGCTCGCGGCGACGCCGGGGCTTTCCTCCTCGACGCCGAGGCGCTCCAGCAGCTTGGCCAGTCCCGGCAGATCGCCGATCGCATCCAGCAGATCGCTGGCGGGGGTGAGCTCGCCGGTGTCGATCGCGAGACCCTCGTCGAACCGGGCGAGCAACGGCGCGAAATCGTAGCCCGTCAACCGGCGGCGGAACACCTCGAGCTCGGCGGTCCGGATCGCCCTCAGCAGTATCTCGGCCTCGCGGCCTTCCTCGATCGTGTCGAACTCCACGCGCCCCTCGGAGCTCATCAGCACCGCAGGCAGGTCCACCACCCGCGGCACAGCCTCCGGCTCCCCGGTGCGGGCGGCACGGCGGACGGCGGCCGCCTGCAGCGTCTCGAGGTTGCCGATCGAGTAGCGCACGCTGATGCCGCTGCGGTGGTTCACGTGCGGGGAGCGGCGGAGCTCGGCGGTGAGCGCCGCGACGACCTCCTTCATGAAGACCGGCACGCGCAACGGCACCTCGCCGCCCACCGGAGCGGCTTCTTGATCCATGATGCGGATCTCCTCGCGCAAGGTCTCCGGATAGTGCGTACGGATCTGCGTGCCGAACCGATCCTTCAGGGGCGACACGATGCGGCCGCGGTGCGTGTAGTCGTCGGGGTTCGCCGTCGCGACGAGCAGCATGTCGAGGGGCAAGCGGATGCGGTACCCACGGATCTGCACGTCGCGTTCCTCGAGGATGTTGAACAGCGACACCTGGATGCGCTCGGGCAGGTCGGGCAGCTCGTTGATCGCGACGATGCCACGGTTCGTGCGGGGGATGAGCCCGTAGTGGATCGTGCCTTCGTCGCCCAAGTAGCGCCCCTCGGCGACCTTGATCGGGTCGACGTCGCCGATCAGGTCGCCCACGCTCGTGTCTGGCGTCGCCAGCTTCTCGGCGTACCGGTCGCCGCGGGCGATCCAAGTGATCGGCGTGTCGTCTCCGTGTTCGGCGACGAGGGCCCTGCCATGGGCGCTGATCGGGCGGTACGGGTGGTCGTTCGTCTCGGTGCCTTCGATCGCCGGCGCGAGCTCGTCGAGCAGTTCCACGAGGGCGCGTACGAGGCGCGTCTTCGCCTGCCCCCGCTCCCCGAGCAGGATCAGGTCGTGGCCCGCGAGGATGCCGCGCTCGAGCGCCGGCAACACGGTGTCGTCGAACCCGACGAGACCGGGGAAGAGGTCCTCGCCGGCGGCGAGTTTCGCGAGCAGGTTGTCGCGGATCTCCTGCTTCACGGTGCGATCGGTGAAGTCGGTCGCGCGCAGAGCGCCGAGGGTCGTGGGGGATCCGGTCATGCGACCAGGGTAGCCCCGCCTGCGGATAGCGAGGGGCGACTCCGGGATGCGTGGATACTCGGGAGCTAGCCGGCGCTGCGGAGGGACATGTCGACGCCACCCAACGCCTTCGCGAGCTTCACCGGGGTGCGACCCTCGTGGTTCTCGTGGTGAGGGTCGGCGCCGTGGCCGAGGAGCATCTGCACGATCGGTCCCTCGCCACGCGTGCGCAGCGTGGCGCACCACAGCGGGGTGTTGCCGTCGTGGTCCTCGGCATCGACGTCGGCGCCGCGCGAGAGCAGCAGCTCGGCGACCGCCACCGAGCACCCCTGGGCCGCGTAGTGCAGTGGCGTCTGGCCGTCGTGGTCGCCGATGCGGATGTCGGCACCCGAGTCGACGAGCTCCCGGGCGCGATGGACGTCGCCGAACAGGGCCGCGTAATGCAGGGGCACGCGGCCCGACACGTCCGCGGGCGACCTGTTCTCGACCAGAGCCATACGGTCCCTATCGGCCGCAACCCTGCGTGGCTGAAACGGTTTTCGTCCCGAACCGTCCGAGTCCGCTGGTAGCGTCGCCCAGATGGCACGCGCAACGGACCCGCTCGCCGGCCTGAACGACGCCCAGCGTCGAGCGGCTGAGGCCGTGCGCGGGCCGGTGGCGATCCTGGCGGGCGCGGGCACCGGCAAGACCACGACGATCACCCACCGCATCGCTCACCAGGTGCAGGTCGGTGCGTTCGAGGCGGCCGCCGTGCTCGCGGTCACGTTCACCGAGAGGGCGGCCGGTGAGCTGAAGACACGGCTGGCCGGGCTCGGGGTCGAGGGCGTCGAGGCTCGCACGTTCCACGCGTCGGCCCTGCGACAGCTCGGCACCCTGTGGCCGAGGATCACGGGCCGAGACCTTCCCGAGGTGATGAACACGAAGGCGCAGATCCTGAACCCGATCGCGAACGGCTTGCCCGGCGCATACCGATTCCTACCGCGACGCGAGCTCGCCGGCGAGATCGAATGGGCGAAGAACCGGCTCGTGAACCCGGCCGGGTACCTGGAGGCCATCGAGGCTGCGGACCGCACGCCGCCGCTGCCCGCGGACCTCATGCAGCGAACCTTCTCGGCGTACGAGCGCACCAAGGGCGAGCGACGCATGGACTTCGAGGACATGCTTCTGATGTTGGTGACGCTGCTCGGCGACGAACCCGAGGCCGCTCGTCTCGTGCACGAGCGGTTCCACGCGTTCACGGTCGACGAGTACCAGGACGTGAACCCGCTGCAGCAGGCCCTGCTCGACCGGTGGCTCGACGGCCGCGATGAGCTCTGCGTCGTCGGCGACGACTACCAGACGATCTACACGTTCACGGGCGCCTCCCCCGAGCACCTGCTGACGTTCCCCGAGCGCTACCCGAACGCCACGATCATCCGGCTCGAGGAGAACTACCGCTCCTCGCCGCAGGTCCTCACCGTCGCGAACGCGCTCGCCCGTTCGATGGGAGGCTTCGAGAAGACGCTGAGGGCGACCCGAGGCGACGGCCCGAACCCCACCGCGCGCGCGTTGCCCGATGCGGACGCCGAGGTCGCATTCGTCGTCGACGAGGCGCGACGACTGCACGGGCAGGGCGTGCCGTGGGAACAGGTCACCGTGCTCTACCGCATCAACGCCCGCTCCGAGGCGTACGAGGAGGGTTTCGCCGCTGCGGGCGTGCCCTACCAGGTGCGCGACGGATCGTTCCTGCGGCGTCCGGGTCCCCGAGGCGTGATCGCGCGGCTGAGGAGGGCGGACGGCGCGGTCGCCGTCGCCGGGGCCGTTGAGGCGATCACCGACGCGCTGGGGTACGCACCCGACGGGTTCGGCGACGACGCGGGCGACGAAGAGGCGACGCGACAAGCCGACCTCGCGCGCATGCGTGTGCTCGCGACGGAGTACGCAGGGGCGGCCGGCCCCGAGGCGAGCGTCCCCGGCTTCCTCGCCGAGCTCGATCATCGCTTCGCGGCCGAACGCGAGGGCCGCGGTGTGCAGCTCATGACCTATCACCGTGCGAAGGGTCTGGAGTTCGACGCCGTGTTCCTGCCGAGGCTGCTCGACGGCGAGCTTCCGTACCGGGCGCGCAAGAGCGAGGCCGACCCCGACGAGGAACGGCGTTTGCTGTACGTGGGAATCACGCGGGCGCGCGAGCACCTGTTCTTGTCGTGGCCGCGCGAGCCCCGCTCCGCGCCCAGCCCCTTCCTGCGGGAGATCGGCGTGGTGAAGGCCGAGGCAGCCGGGCGCTCGGCGGCGAAAGCACGAGGCACGCGGACGCCGGTCACGGTCGGCGCCGGCAGAGGCCCGTTGTTCGATCGCCTGAAGGAGTGGCGTCGCCGGCGTGCCTCGACCGACGGCGTTCCCGCGTACGTGATCTTCCACGACTCGACGCTCGCCGAGATCGCGGAGCGCAGACCGAGCGACTGGGCCGACCTCGCGGCGGTGCCGGGCATCGGGCCGGCGAAGCTCGATCGCTACGCCGACGAGGTCCTTGCCATCGTCTCCGCCGACTAGTCCGTATCAGACGAGTCGAGCCGTGAGGAACGCCGCCGCGAGGAGGGGTACCGCGATCGATAGCAACCGGAGCCCCGACTCGGGAGCGGCACGGAGGGTCGAGGCGTCGACCGGCTCGCGAAGCCCGTCGTCCAGCGTCACCTCGCCGCGCACGTCCACGACGTGGCGCCGCAGGCGCCTGACGGGCGTGGACAACGCCCGCTGCGCCGCGCTGAGCGTTGCGCACGCAGCCGCGGCGAGCAGCGCGGCGACGCCGAGCGCCGCTGTCTGCGCGAAGTACGCCGTGAGCACCGGGAAAGCCCCCCACGCCAGCGCGAACCACACGTCCGAATGGAAGGCGCCGCCGAACAGCTCGAGGTTGTAGCACACCACCAAGAACGCCCCGACGACGATGAACACGCCCAGCCAGGGGGAGATCTGGATCATGCCGTCGATACCGAGCGCGACCGCGCCGGCAAGCCCGGCGATCGCGACCGCGATGAGCACCGCGTCGGAGATCCGCGTGCGCAGCGGCCGACCGTGCAGCTCATCGAGCGCGTGCGCAGCGAACCCCATCGCCAGCAGGAAGGCGAGCAGGGTCTCACCCAGCCACCGCAGGTCGACGTCGCGCGCGAGCGACGCCCCGATCACCACGTACGACAGGTGCCACACCGTGTACGGCGGGTGGAGCAGGCTCCACCAATCGCGCCAGCCCCCGGGCGCCAGCGCGTAGAACGCCGGACGTTCCGGGGAACCGCCCGACCTATCCCCCACGACGACCTTCCTTCACACCCCAGATCACCACGGCGGCGCCGAGCGTCAGCTCCCGCGAACGCACGTGATGGATCCCTGCTTCCTGCCACCACCGCACCTGTTCGGGAAGCGGTGCGCGCTCCTCGAGCCGGGTGATGCTCGGTCCGAGGAAGTTCCCCGTGCGCCGCCACTGGGGTGAGACGAACGACCCGAGCACCGGCAGTACCCCGCGCGTGTATGCGTACCATCCCGCCCGCAACATCGGCTGCTGGGGCATGTGGAACTCGAGCGACGCGATCGATCCACCCGGGCGGACCACGCGAGCGAGCTCGCGGAGCGTGGCGGAAGGATCCTCGACGTAGCGGACGAGGTAGGTGAACGTCAGCGCGTCGAACGTTGCGTCGGCGAAAGGAAGGATCTCGGCGCGGCCGAGGACCGGTCGGATCTGACCGGCCAACCCGGAGGCCTCGTTCGCGGGGACCCCCGCCCGTAGCATCGGCTCGCTCGGGTCGAGGGAGACGACGTTCACCCGCAGCCGAGCCGCGAGATCGCGCGAGACCAACCCGGTGCCGGCTGCGACGTCGAGCACGAGCGAGCCCGGCACGGCGCCGAGCTTGGAGACCATGAACCGCCGCCATCGAGGGTCCTGGCCGAACGACAGCACGGCGCCCGCCCACGAGTACTGCGGCGCGATGTTTGAGAACAGGCCAGGCGCCGCCGCGCGGTCCGACGACACGTCAATCACCGAGCCCCAGCAACGCCGGCACGTCGGCGAGCGATCCGACCACCACGTCGGCCGTGCCACGATCGAGGTCGGAAGGCTGGAACTTCCCGGTCCGCACGAGCACGCCCGTGAGACCGGCGTCCTGGGCACCGACGACGTCGTTCACGATGTCGTCGCCGATCATCGCCGCTCGGTCGGGTGAGACCCCGAGCATGCCGAGGGCCGCGCCGAAGTAGGCGAGGGACGGCTTCCCGCACACGGCCGGCGTGACGCCCGATGCCGACTCGAGGGCCGCGATGAAGGCGCCTCCGTCGAGTTGGAGTCCCTCGCTCGTGCGCCAGTAGAGATTGCGATGCATCGCCACGAACGCGGCTCCGTCGTTCAGCCGGCGGAAGACGCGGTTCATCGCCTCGTAGCTGAAGTCCTCGCACCCTCCACCGAGCACGACCACGTCCGCCTCGTCGGCGTCGACCAGCTCCACCCCGACCAGGTCGTCGGTCGGATCACCGTCGCTGAGCACGTACACCTTCGCGCCGGCGTGGTGGGATCGGAGGTGACTCGCCGTCGCCGTCACGGCCGTGACGATCTCGTCGGGCCCGAAGTCGAAACCTGCCTCGCGAAGCGTCTCGGCCAGCCCGAGACGCGTGTGCGCCGTGGTGTTCGTGAGGAGCCGGAACGGCACGTCGGCCCGGCGCAGGGCGGCGATGGCCCCAACCGAGCCCGGGAGCGCCCGCCACGACGTGACGAGCACGCCGTCGATGTCGAGCAACAGCGCGTCCACGTCGAGCGGGGTCATGGCGGCAGTCTGCCACGCCCGCCACCTACCGAGGGACCGACGCTAGAGCCTGATGCCGACCCGCTTCCTGACTTCGGCCAGATCGACCTCGGGGTCGATACCACGACGACGGAGCAGGAACTCCGTGTACGGGGCGATGAACCGGTACTTGGGCGGGAGGAGGGGTCGCATAGCGCGGATCGTCGGGAACGCCGCGCGCATCGTTGCCTGCTTCACCGGCCCGAAGGGGACGCCGTACATCTCGCGGATACCGTCGGGCAACGTGCCGTAGGCGAGGCGCGAGACCCCGCGGAGCATCGGGCGCCATTCCGCTTCTCGGGGCGGATCGAAGAAGAGATCCAGCACCCTGCGAGCGCCGTCGGTCACCTGTAGCTCCCCGCGGTCCTCGAAGTCTGCGAGCCATGCGCGCAAGGCCTGCCAGGTCGGCGGGATCGTCGCGCGGGGCACGAGGCAGAGTTCCGCTGCGAGCATCTGCTCCTCGTGGAAGCGCTGCCGCCCGGCGTCGTCGAGCCTGCCGACCGTGAGCTGTTCGAACAGGATCGCCGAGTCGACGAGGCACGCGTGCACGTAGAGCAGCAGCTCCGGATCGAGCGCGTCGTAGCGCTTCCCGGTGACGGGATCGATGCCGTTGATGCGCGTGTGTACCTCGTTGATCTTGTCGGCGGCCGCATGCGCCTCGGCCTTCGTACCGAAGGTGAGGGTGTACGTCAGGATCAAGGTGCGTTGCAGCCGCTTCCACGGGTTCCGCTCGTACATGGCCGTCTGGTTCGCGCCGGCGACCACGAGCGGGTGGGCGGCCTGCATCAACAGGGCGCGGGCCCCGCCGAACAGCACCGTGACTTCGCGATGCACCTGCCACGAGACGCTCTCGGGCCCGAAGTAGCCGCTGTCGCTCGTGCTCGCCATGCTTCGAGCCTACGGCCGCGAGGCGATTCCGAGCGTGGCCGAACCTCTGCGCCCGCTCGCGACTGGACTTGCCATAGAACCGATGCGACGATCGCAGCCCGCAGGCGTCATCCTTCCCCACCATGATCGTCGTCCTCACCGTCGCCGTCGTCGGCCTCGTCGCCGGGGTCATCGCGGGCGGCAGCCTGCGCAACTTCGAACGGATCCACGTGTACTGGTGGGGCGCTGCCGTCGGCGGGCTCGTGCTGCAGTTGGTCCCGTTCGACCGCTGGCTCAGCGACGATGTCGCGGTCGCCGCCCTCTTGGGCAGTTACGCGCTACTGATCGCGTTCGCCTGGGTGAACCGACGGTTGCCCGCCGCACCCCTGCTGTTTCTCGGGCTGACCCTGAACATGACCGTGATCGCGCTGAACGGCGGCATGCCCGTGAGCGAGGCGGCGATCCGAGCGGCGGGTGGATCGAGCGGCGTGCCGCCCTCGGCGATCGATGACGGGAAGCACCATCTGATGACGTCCTCGGACGTACTGACTCCGCTCGGCGACGTGATCGGGCTTCCTCCGCCGATCGCGACCGTGCTGTCGATCGGCGACCTGTTCCTCTACTCGGGCATCGTGGCGTTCACCGTGATCGTCATGCGGGGACGCTTCGCCGAGAATCGTCGGCCTCCGGCGTGGCTGCCGATGTACCGGGGGAAGCACCTGCCGCCTGAACGTCGCCTCCCCCGCCGGTCACGGCCTGGGGCGGAGCCTCGGCTTGCAGCAGTGAGCTCGGGAACTTCACGGTGATCGTGGCGCCCTCCCCCGGAGCGCTCTTCACGTCGAACGTGCCGCCACCGACCTGGGCGCGCTCACGCATCATCGCCATGCCGAAGTGACCCTCTGGTCCCGGCGCCTCCGTGTCGAACCCGACGCCGTTGTCACGCAGTTCGAGCACGATCGAGTCCTCGTCCTCGTGCACGCTGATCCAGAAGTCCAACGCCTGCGCGTGCTTGAGCGAGTTCATGACCGCCTCGCGCGCGATGTGGAAGATCAGCAACGCGATCGGCGCCGGCAGTGGCATCTCGTCGATGTCCCGGTGGTACGTGACGTCCGCGTCGCGCCCGACCTCGTCGGTGAAGGACTCGAGCGCCTCGGCGAGGCCCCTGGCTCCCAGCGGTGAACGGTGCAGATCTCGGATCAGCGCCCGGATGCGATCCGAAGTCTCCTGCTTCGACGCGCGGATCTTTTCGAGCTGGTCCCGCACGGCAGGGATGTCGTCCTTCTCCAGCAGCTTGCGCGCGACGTCGACCTGGATCGACAGTCGGAAGAGCACCTGCGCGAGATCGTCGTGGAGGTAACCGGCGATCTGCAACC
The DNA here is from genome assembly GCA_035697485.1 of Actinomycetota bacterium. Classification (NCBI taxonomy): domain Bacteria; kingdom Bacillati; phylum Actinomycetota; species Actinomycetota bacterium. The sequence goes on along the minus strand of DASSCU010000058.1, from coordinate 79 downwards.
GTTCGTCGGCCCGCTCCTCGGCCATCGCGTTCGAGAGCGTCTTGAGCACCTGTTCACGCTCCTGCAGCTCCTTGTGCGC
>DASSCU010000057.1 GCA_035697485.1 Actinomycetota bacterium | reverse complement strand
GTGGTCCGCTGGAGCTGAAGGGGCTCGAACAGCCGGTCCATGTCATCGCGGTCGCGTCTGAAGACCAGGACGCCGCCGAGGCGATGGCCCCGTTCGTCCGGTCAACCGCCTCGGCCCGGACCCCCCGCAGACGGTGGAAGGCGGTCGCAGCGGTGATGGCGTTCGCCGTGGTCGCTGCATTGATCGCCGTGCCGCTGGTGGGCCGCGACGTGGCGAGCTCCGAGATCGAGCCGAACACGATCGGTTTCCTGGACCCGGAGTCGGGTGAGGTCACCACGACGGTCGAGCTCAAGGACCGCCCGGGGGCGGTTGCCGCATCGGCGGACGCCGTGTGGGTGACCAACCCCGACGTCGGGACCGTCACGCGGATCGACCCGAAGGCGCAAGAGATTCGCGACACCATCCAGGTGGGTGAGAACCCGACGGGGATCGCCGTCGGGGAAGGCGCCGTGTGGGTCGTGGAGAGTGGCGGGCCATCCGTCTCTCGCATCAGCCCAGACATCAACAAGGTCGTAGACACGATCGAGGTCGGGAACGGCCCGGCGGGCATCGCTGTGGGCGAGGGGAGCGTGTGGGTGACCAACCGGTTCGACGGGACGATCTCGCGCATCGACCCTGACAGGGGCGAGGTCGTCGAGACGATCCCGGTCGGGCTTGATCCGAGGGGTGTCGCCATGGGCTTCGGTGACGTGTGGGTGGGGTTGGCCGGGTCGAACACGGTGGTGCGGATCGACGCCCAGTCGAACGAGCGGACTGGCGTGGTCGGCGTTGGCAACGCTCCGGGATCGTTGGCAGTGAGCGCAGACTCTGTCTGGGTCGTGAACACCCTGGACGACACCGTCATGCGGATCAGCCCCGACACGAACTCGGTCGTGGGAACGGTCCAAGTGGGAGTCGGTCCTTCGGGTATCGCGGTCGTGGATGGGGCCGTGTGGGTGGCGAACGAAGCCGATGCGACGCTCTCGCGGATCGAGCCCGGTGAGACGCCCGGTCAGCCGTCCGTGGGCCAGAGGGTAGTCGGGAGCGTCCCGCAAGGCATCGCCGGCGTGAACGGCGGCCTATGGGTCTCCGTCCGCGGGGAAGCGACCTCGCATCGAGGAGGGACGCTCCGATTGGTTTCGCTCGACCCACCAGCATCGCTCGACCCGGCGAACGTGGATGAGGACCCGTGGCTCGTGCGGCATCTCCTTGGGGACGGTCTGGTCGCATTCGAGCCGATCGGTGGGATCAACTCCACGCTCGTCCCCGACCTGGCCATGTCCATTCCGACACCGACCGACGGCGACACAACGTACACGTTCGAGTTGCGGGCTGGGATCCGATACTCCAACGGTGAGGTCGTCGCCCCGGGCGACTTCCGCCGCGCCCTCGAACGGGCCTTCCGTCACGGTCTCGCCCCGGTCTACGGCGGGCTCATCGGGGGCGAGGCCTGCAAGGACGAGCCCGAAACGTGTGACCTCTCCGAAGGTATCGAGACCGACGACGTGACCCGTACGATCACGTTCCACCTGGTCGCCCCGGACCCCGACTTCCTCTACAAGCTCACGCTGCCGCCCGCCTACCCCCTTCCCCCCCCCGCCCCTGTCGAAGAACAGTTGACGTCGGGCGTCCCCGGCACCGGTCCGTACATGCTGGAAGCGCCGATGACCTCCGAGGCCCTTACGCTGGTCCGCAACCCTCACTTCCGCGTCTGGTCGCCGGCACAGCCCAACGGATACGTGGACCGGATCGAGTGGTCGTTCGGGGTCGAGTATGAGGCGCAGGTCGAGGCCGTGGCCGCTGGAGACGCGGACCTCGCGCTCGACGCATGGCTGTCGGAGGGACTCGCAGAGAACCTCGTGCGGTTTCCGGCGCAGGTCCATGTCTCTTCGACTGCCGAGACCTGGTTCGTTGTGCTCAACACCAAGGCGCCCCCCTTCGACAGCGTCGAGGTACGACGCGCGGTGAATCTCGCGCTGGACCGGGACCGTGTCGTGGGGATCCTCGGCGGCGGGGTACTCCCCCCGCTCCCGACGTGCCAGACGCTTCCGCCGAATTTCCCGGGATACGAGCCTTACTGTCCGTACACGATGGACCCCGGGCCGGAGGGGGAGGGGTCGTGGACCGCCCCGGACCCCGAGGAGGCCCAAAGGCTCGTCAACCGTTCGGGCACCAACGGGATGCGGGTCGTGTTCGAGTACGAGGAGGGGGAAGGTGGCGAGCCGAGCCTCGGGGACTACATGGTCGAATTGCTCGAGGATCTCGATTACCGCGCGAGCGCGAGGGCCGTCCCGCAGAGGGACATCGTTCGCCCGGGACGCGAGTTCCAGATGGTGCTGACCGGATGGTTCCCCCTCTACCCGGCCGCATCGGAATTCATCGCCGGCCTGCACAAGTGCGGCGCAACCTTCCATCCCATTCGCTCGGGGTTCTGCGACCCGGCGATCGATGCGATGATCGACCGCGCGATCGAGATACAGCTCGAGGACCCGGCCGCGGCCGGCGCGCTCTGGGCGGAGACCGACCGTGAAGTCGTCGATCAGGCCCCGTACCTGTGGCTCGTGAATCCCCAAGCCGCCTCGTTCGTCTCCGAACGCGTGAGCAATTACCAACAGAGCTCTCAGTGGGGCGTGTTGCTCAATCAGCTCTGGGTCCGGTAGCCGACGGTCCACGATGGTGGCGACGGCAGGGCACCATGATCAACACCCTCCGCCTGCGCCTCCGCAAGCCGCCAGCGGGTACGGCGTGCATAACACCTGCATAACAACCCGAAGGCACTCCAAGGTACTCAGCGGTACTCAACGACACACCGTTTCGGCACGTTAACGCCCTGACCTGCATGTTCGTCTCGCCCTTACAAGGCGAAGGTCGGGGGTTCGACTCCCTCAGCGCCCACCGAAGGGAAGCTCAGGTCGGAAGGGGTGACCTGCGTCGATCGACGCGCCTCGCACCGGTGCGCGGCGTACCTCTCCTCACCCACTCGCGCATCCCTCACGAGAAGAGCACACTGGCTTCGATGCGCCGACGATCTGGCACCCGCGCATTGGCTGCCGTCCTGTTCACCGACATCGTGGACTCAACGGCGGTGGCCAGCCGCCTCGGGGATGCGCGGTGGAAGGAGTTGATCGCTCGCCATCATGCAATCGTTCGGCGGGAGTTGAAGCGGTTTGGGGGCCGGGAACTCGACACGGCCGGCGACGGCTTCTTCGCGAGCTTCGGAGAGCCGGCGGCCGCGATCCGGTGCGCGTGCGCCGCTTCGGAGTCGGTGCGTGAGTTGGGCATCGAGATCCGAACGGGCGTGCACTTCGGCGAATGTGAACAGGTCGGGGGCAAGCTCGGTGGAATCGCGGTGGTGGTCGGCGCCCGTGTGATGTCGCTGGGGGGACCGGGCGACGTCCTAGTCACGGCGTCGACGAGCGATCTGGTCGCAGGAGCGGGCTTCGGGTTTCAGGACCGGGGGACCAACTCGCTGAAGGGCGTCGATGGGCAGTGGCATGTACTGGCTGTGGCCGAAGTGGACGGGGCACCAAGACCTCGGCCGGCCGAGCCGGAAGAGGCGGAGGAACGACTCAGGGAGGTCCGGCCATCGGCGCGGCTATCTCGGCGGTGGTTCACCTCGCGCCCCTGGGCGGTCGGCGTGGCGATCGCCCTGTTCGCGGCACTGGTCGCCGTCCCGTTGGCTCTTAGGGACGGGGGCAGCTCGGAGATCGCTCCCAACTCGATCGGCATCCTGGACCCCGACTCCGGCGAAGTTACGGCGACGGTCGGGCTGGAGGCCCGCCCGGGGTCGGTCGCCGCCTCAGCGGACGACCTCTGGGTGACGAACCCCGATCTCGGGACGGTCACGCGGATCGACACGAGCGACCAGGAGATCCGGGACAGCAGGATCCAGGTGGGAGAGAACCCGACGGGGATCGCCGTCGGGGAAGGCGCCGTGTGGGTCGTGAACAGCGGCGGGCCGTCCGTCTCGCGGATCAGTGCCGAGACGGGTGAGGTCTTCGACCCGATTCCGGTGGGAAACGGACCAGCGGGGATCGCGGTCGGTGAGGGCAGCGTATGGGTGACCAACCGGTTCGACGGGACGATCTCCCGCATCGACCCCAACAGTGGCGAGGTCATCGACATCCCGGTCGGGCTCGATCCGCGCGGGATTGCGGTCGGCTTCGACAGCGTGTGGGTGGCACTGCCGGGCTCGAACAGGGTCGTTCGGGTCGACCCCGCGACGAACGACGTCGCGGAGGAGATCGGCGTCGGAAACGGGCCGGAGTCGCTTGTCGCCAGCGAGGATGCCCTCTGGGTGGGTAACGTCCTCGACGACACTGTTTCGTCGATCGATCCCGGGTCCGGACGGGTCACATCCATCTTCGAGGTAGGAGACGCTCCATCGAGGCTCGCCCTCGTGGACGGAACCGTATGGGTAGCGAACGAGGGAGACGGGACGCTCTCTGAGATCGAGCCAGGTGGGGCGGCCGCCCGCCGCGTGGTGATCGGAAGTGTCCCACAGGGGCTTGCGCCCGTCGGAGATGATCTTTGGGTGTCGGTCAGCGAGGCGGCGACGTCGCACCAAGGGGGCACGCTGCGGGTGGTCTCGTATTACCCGCCGGAAACGTTGGACCCAGCCGTCGCGTACTCCCCGTTCGACTGGCGCGTGCTGCCCCTGATCGGCGATGGCCTCGTGGCGTTCAACGCGGTGGGAGGGATCGACGGCCAGACCCTGGTGCCGGATCTCGCGACGTCGATCCCCGGACCGACCGACGAAGGGAAGACGTATCTCTTCCATTTAAGGGAGGGGATCCGGTACTCCAACGGGGAGGTCGTCCGCCCGAAAGACTTCCGGCGCGCCATCGAACGAGTCTTCCTGCTCAAGAGCGACGGTGTGGGTCTCCTCGGCGGGCTGGTCGGCGGCGAAGCCTGTACGAAACGCTTCCGAACATGTGACCTATCGAAGGGCATCATGACTGACGAGGACGCCGGGACGATCACGTTCCACCTGACGGCAAGCGACCCGGACTTCCTCCACAAGCTCGCGATCCCCTTCACCTACCCGGTTCCCCCCTCCGTTCCAGACGAGGAGCAGCAAAGGTCCGGCGTCCCGGGGACGGGTCCCTACATGCTGGAGTCGCCACAGACCGCCGATGGGCTCGTGCTCGTCCGCAACCCTCACTTCCGTGTGTGGTCGGCGGACGCACAGCCCGGCGGGAATGCCGACCGGATCGACTGGTCGTTTCACAGGTCGGGATCGCTGGTCGGGACCGTGACCGGCGGAGAGGCCGACATCGCGATCGATCCTTCTTCGAGCCAGCTCGACGAGATCCTCGTGCGCTTCGCGGGGCAGGTCCACACTGCGCCGCTGCGAGCCATCGTCTATATCGCGCTCCATGCCGAGGTGCCTCCCTTCGACGACGTGCATGTGCGTCGGGCGGTGAACTTCGCGCTGGACCGGGAGAGGGTCGTCGAGATCCTGGGTGGCGATGCGGCGGCGGTCCTTACCTGCCAACAGATCCCTCCCAACTTCCCCGGGTACGGGCCGTATTGCCCTTACGCGGCCGAGGCGAGGACGGGAGAGGAAGCGTGGACGGCTCCGGATTCCGAGGAGGCCGAGAGACTCGTCGAGCGTTCAGGAACCGCCGGGATGCGGGTCACCTACTGGTTCCATCCCACCATCTATGGGTGCTGCGAGGAGGCCCTCGCTAGGTACATGGTCGAGATGCTCAAGAGCTTGGGATACCGGGCAAGTGCGAAGCCCGTCGGATTCGGGTTCCTGTTTGACTCCGCGAACCAGTTGCAGATGGCGTTCAGTTACGTCGGCGCTGATTACCCCTCCGCGTCGACCTTCATCACCCCCTTTGCCACGTGCGACGCGGTATTGAACTTGTCGGCATTCTGCGAGCCGCGAATCGACGCCATGGTCGGGCGGGCGACCCGTGTCCAGGCGCGCGACCCGATCGCGGCTCAGACGCTCTGGCGAGAGATCGATCGGGCGATCGTCGATCAAGCTCCGTACCTATGGCTGGTGAACCCTATCGGTGCAGACTTCACCTCTCCCCGCGTTGGGAACTATCAGGTACACCCTCAATGGGGTGTGCTGCTTAGCCAGCTCTGGGTCCGGTAGCCGCCAGGGCCTCGTCTTTCAATCGCCGGCGGCCACGATTCAGGAGGGCGTGCTTCCAGCTACTGTCTTGTCCGGATCCGCTGCCCTGGTCGCCCTGCGAACCGCTGCCGTAGCGGACTTCGTGAGCCTGAAGTCGGACACTCGGCGCGTGCTCTGGACCAGATGGAGCGTTCATCACCGGCAGCGACTTCCTCATGGACGGTGGTGTCACAGCGTCGTACTTCTACGGAGAGCTCGCACCTCGATGACGCCGGTCCCTCAGGCCATATGGAGGTCGTGGCCTACGCAGGAAAGCAGTCGTGCGGCAGCACCTAGTCGCGTGTCCGACGCTCGACCGCATAACACCCTGCATAACAAGCCGAAGGCACTCCAACGTACTCGGAGGTACTCAATGACACACTGTTTCCGCAGGTCAACGCCCTGACCTGCATGTTCTCTTCGCCCTTACAAGGCGAAGGTCGGGGGTTCGACTCCCTCAGCGCCCACCCGGCACACCATTGGTTCAAAGGCGGGCGTATCCGCGAGCCCGCTCAGGCGGTTCGACCACGGACAGCACAACTCCAGCCCATCGAGGGCACCGGAGTAGGCTCACACTCGTAAAGCCCCTGGAGTCGTGGGAGTTTCCGATGGTTGGCGAGATAGTGGGGCGCGGGCGGGAGCTCAGGACCATCGCCGCCTTCCTCGACGACGTGGCTTCAGGCACTCGCGGGCTCCTCGTAGCAGGTCCGCCGGGGATCGGCAAAACTGTGATCTGGCAGGCGGCTATGTCCTCGATTGGGGAGCGCGACTACGGAGTCCTGTCCGCCCGCCCGGTCGAGGCCGAGGCGCGCCTCTCCTACGCGGCGCTCGGCGACCTGATCGGCGACACGCTGGACGAGGTCGCCGATGCGTTGCCTCCGCCGCAGCGCCGGGAGCTCGACGTCGCGCTGCTGCGCACGGAGAGTGGCGGGCAGGGGGCCGACCGGCGAGGCGTCGCGATCGCGGTCTTTCGCGCGCTGCAAGCCATGGCCCGAGCCCAGCCGATAGTCCTCGCGATCGACGATGTGCAGTGGATCGACGGTCCCTCCGCCCAGGCCTTGTCGTTCGCGGTTCGCCGTCTCAATCGGGAGCCGGTCGGCGTCATGGCCACGCTGCGAGAAGCGCCCGGGCTGACGGATCCACTTGGCCTGGAGAGCGCCCTCGATGTGCGTGCGAGCCGGATGACCGTAGGATCGCTGTCCGTTGCTGCGCTCGCGGCCATCGTTCGGCGAATCTCGGAGCGGGAGATCTCGCATCCGCTCCTCGTTCGCGTGCACGAAGTGTCTCTGGGAAACCCACTCCTCGCCCTAGAGATCATCCGCGCGATGCAGCTCGAGGGAGGGGAGCCCGAGCTGGGTGAACCTCTTCCCGTCCCCGAGGATCTCGGCACCCTTCTTCGTGCCCGGATCGAGGTGCTCCCTGAGCGTGAGCAAGAGGCACTGCTTGTTGCCAGCTCGACGTCTCGTCCGACCGTGGCTCTTGTGCAAGCGGCACTGGGCAGGTCGGGCGAAGACGTTCTCGATGACGCCGAGTCGGCTGGGATCGTCCGCATCCACCGTGACAGGGTGACGTTCTCGCATCCCTTGCTCGCGTCGGCCGTGTATCAGGGAGCGTCATTCGAACGGCGACGGCGGACACACCTCCGACTGGCTAAGGTAGTGCGAGACGATGAGGAGCAAGCGCGGCATATCGCCCTCGGGTCGGCCGGCCCCGACGCCGAAGATGCGAAGGCGCTCGAGGCGGCGGCGCGGCAGGCCTACCTGCGAGGCGCGCCGGACGCAGCCGCGGAACTCTGGGAACTGTCACGACGCTCCACCCCGGTCGAGGATGGCGACGGAGTGCGCCGGCGCGGAACGTACGCCTCGGCCTGCGCGTTTGACGCGGGCGACGTCGCTGGGGCCCGCCTGATCGCCGATCAGCTCCTCTCCGTATCGCCGCCTGGCGAAGCACGTGCAGACATCTTCGATCTGGTTTCGTCGTTCGCGTGGTACGACGTGGTCGAGATCCGATCGCTGCTCAAGTCGGGGATCGAGGAGGCGCCCGATCCCTCTGGCGTCCTGTCGGCTATGACCGCCGATCTCGGGTGGGTCGAGATCGTCGGCGGCGATGTGCGCGACGCGGTGATGCATACGCGTCGCGCGATCGAGATCGGCGAACGCTCCGGTGATCGGGGAGCAGTCATGGTGGCTCTCATCGCCGCCGCACACGCCGAGTTCATGCTCGGTCGCGATCCGACCGGGTTGCTCGAGCGTGCGATCGACCTCGAGCGGGGGAACCACCTGCTGTCGTTCTTTCACGCGAACCCCCGTAACACGTTGGGCGCCACGCTCATGTGGGCGGGCGACCTTGCCGGCGCTCGTCGGGTGCTCGAGCAGTACTACAAAGAGACCACCGACCAGGGTCGCTACACAGCGCTCGGGGATGTCCTCGTCCATCTCGCCGAGCTGGAATCGAGAGCTGGGGACTATCGACGTGCCCTCGCCTACGCAGACGAACTGCTCGAGATGACCGTCGAGGCCGGATACGAGGGGATGCGCGAGCTCGGCCTGTGGGCGCGGGCTCTCGCCGAGGCGCATCTGGGCGACGTGAAGCAAGCACGCAAGGACGCGACCGAAGGGCTGGCGGTCGCCCAACGCCACGGCGACTTGCTCCACGTGATCACGAACCGATCCGTGCTGGGATTCCTCGACGTGTCGCTTGGTGAACTTGATTCGGCCGTCACGTTCCTCGCGCCACTGCCCGGGCTGCTCGACTCGCGCGGCATCGTGGAACCGGGCATCTATCCTTTCGTGCCCGATGCGGTCGAGGCGCTCACGGGCACCGGCCGTGTCGATCGGGCGCGAGAGGTCCTCGAACCCTACGAACGGTTGGGTCACGAGCTCGATCGTCCGCTGGTGATCGCGACCGCGGCGAGATGCCGCGGGTTGCTTGCGGCGGCCGATGGCGGGCTCGATGAAGCGCTGTCGGACCTTGAGCACGCGATCGATGCGCACGAACGCGTGCAGCAGCCGTTCGAACTGGCCAGGACGCTGCTGATACTCGGGGAGGTTCGACGACGAGCGAAGCAGAAACGTCCGGCGCGAGAGGCGCTCGACCAGGCCGTGGCCATCTTCGATGAGCTCGGAGCCCCGATCTGGTCCGCTCGTGCCCGGGCTTCGCTCGCTCGGATCAGCGGCCGTTCGGCCTCGGCGGGCGAGCTCACCGAGACAGAACGTCAGGTCGCGCACCTTGCGGCCGAGGGCAAGACGAACCGGGAGGTCGCCGAGGCCTTGTTCGTGAGCCAGAAGACCGTCGAGGCCAACCTGTCCCGCGCCTACCGCAAGCTCGGGATCAGGTCGAGGCGCCAGCTCGCCGAGCGACTCGACGCGCTCTAGCGAGGATCCTCACCCGGCTCATTCAGAGGGTGTTCCCCCGATTCCACGCCTCATGAGGGTCCCTACGGTGGATCCAGTTGCATCCACCGAGGCCGGGTTCGCCCGGGAGATGGAGAGGTCATGAGTACGAGGAGCGGCGCCTATCCGCAGTCCCACCCAGTCAGTATGCAGGTCTCGCTCGCCGCTATCGTGGCGTTGCTGGTGGTTGTGATCGCTCTCGCGGTTGTGCTCTCGAGGCCAATCGACGCCTCGGGATCTGCTCCCGTCGAGGGGGCACGCGGCGTTCATGCGCCCAACCAGACCTTCGCGGTGCCTGACTACGGCATCCTGCCTCACGGTCCTGACCAGATGCCCAAGCGGTTCTCGGCGACTGACTACGACATCCGGCCGCACGGGCTCAACCAGATGCCCAAGCGGGAACCGATCAGGGTCCGACACCCGCGCCGTGCATAACATCTGCATAACAACTCGAAGGCAGTCCAAGGTACTCAGCGGTACTCAACGACACACCGTTTCCGCAGCTCAAGGCCTGACCTGCAAGTTCGTCTCGCCCTTACGAGGCGAAGGTCGGGGGTGCGACTCCCTCAGCGCCCACGGAAAAAGCGTTGCAGCACAGGCATTCTGGTGTTCCGCTGGAGGTGGAGGTGGGGAGTCCCGAGCGCGCTGCATAACAGCACATAACGCGGGGCGCGCGAGGAACGGCAGATACTGCTCGTCCTCGACAACTTCGAGCAGGTGCTCGACGCCGCCGGCGAGGTCCCACGTCTGTTGACGGTCTCTCCGCGATCGAAGATCGTCGTGACGAGCAGGGGGCCGCTGCATCTGCGGGGGGAGCAGTCCGTGCCGGTGGCGCCGCTGCCCGTGCCTGACACCGACGGTCGCTGCACGTCAACGACGTGAGCGGCCTACCATCCCGGCATGCGCGCATGTCCGTCCTGCGGCGAGGAGAACTCGGATCGCGCGAGGTTCTGCCAGAACTGCGCGTCTCCGCTCGCTGCCCCCGAGGAGCCCACGGCCGAGGTCCGCAAGGTCGTGACGATCGTGTTCGCGGATGTGACGGGGTCGACCGCCCTCGGCGAGCACCTGGACCCCGAGGCGCTCCGCCGCGTCATGGGCCGCTACTTCGACGAGATGGAGCTTGTGATCCGCTCGCACGGCGGAACGGTGGAGAAGTTCATCGGCGACGCCGTCATGGCGGTCTTCGGGATCCCACGCCTGCACGAGGACGACCCGGTGCGTGCCGTCCGCGCGGCGAACGGCATGCACGAGGCGCTCGACATCCTTAACGCCGAGCTCGAACGCGACCACGGCGTCGGGATCCGGATCCGCATCGGCGTAAACACGGGCGAGGTCGTCACCGGCGATCCCTCGAGCGGGCAGCGGCTGGTCACAGGAGACGCCGTGAACGTCGCCGCGCGGCTCGAGCAGGCGGCCGTTCCGGGCGAGGTGCTGGTCGGCGAGTCCACGTACCGGCTCGTGAAGGACGCCGTTGAGGTCGAGGCTGTCGAGCCGCTCGAGCTGAAGGGCAAGACCGAGCGCGTGCCGGCGTTCCGGCTCGTCACGGTCCTGGCCGACGTCGCCGGCCACGAGCGCCATCTCGACTCGCCGCTCGTTGGGCGGGTGAAGGAGCTCGAGATGCTCGAGCGCGCGCTCGATCGCGGCCGAACAGAGCGGACGTCCCAGCTCTTCACGTTGCTCGGCTCGGCGGGTGTCGGGAAGTCGCGGATCGTGCAGGAATTCCTCGCCGGACCCGCCTCGTCGGTCACGGCACTGCGCGGCCGGTGCCTGTCCTACGGTGAGGGCATCACGTTCTTCCCGCTCGCCGAGGTCGTCCTTCGGGCGGGCGGCATCGTCGAGGGCGACCCGCCGTCGACCGCCCGCGAGAAGCTTGCGGCGCTCGTCGCCGACGCACCGGACGGCGAGCGGATCGCGCCACTCGTCGCAGGACTCTTCGGCTGGGGCGAGACGGGCGCGACCGAGGACGCGTTCTGGGCCGTCCGCAAGCTGTTCGAGCATCTCGCACGCGACCGCCCACTCGTCGTCGTGTTCGACGACATCCACTGGGCAGAGCCGACCTTCCTCGACCTGATCGAACACCTCGCCGACTGGACGCGGGACGCCTCGGTGTTGCTGCTTTGCGTCGCCCGGCCGGAGCTGCTCGAGATCCGGTCCGGCTGGGGCGGCGGGAAGATGAACGCCATCTCGATCCTGCTCGAGCCGCTCGCCGCCCACGACGCCTCGCTCCTGGTCGACAACCTCCTCGGACGAGCGGAGATTCCGTCGGCCGCCCGTGACCGGATCCTCGACGCGGCCGAGGGCAACCCGCTGTTCGTCGAGGAGATGCTCGGGATGCTGATCGACGACGGGCTGCTGCGGTTCGAGGACAGCACGTGGCGGGCCGTGGAGGACCTCGCCGACCTAACGGTGCCACCGACGATCCAGCTCCTGCTCGCCGCTCGGCTTGACCGCCTCGACGCCGAGGAGCGCTCGGTGGTCGAGCGCGGCGCCGTCGAGGGCAAGGTCTTCCACGCCGGCGCCGTCGCCAAGCTCTCGCCCGAGCGCCTCCGCCCGAACGTCCCGTCGCGCCTGCTCGCGCTCGCGCGCAAGGAGCTGATCCGTCCGGACCGCGCCGAGTTCGCCGGTGAGGACGCATTCAGGTTCCGGCATCTGTTGATACGAGACGCGGCGTACCAGGCGATGCCGAAGGAGCAGCGCGCCGACCTCCACGAGCGGTTTGCCGAGTGGCTCGAGCGCGCGGCGGGTGAACGCCTCGCCGAGTACGAGGAGATCCTCGCCCACCACTTGGAGCAGGCGCACCGATACAGGATCGAGCTCGGCCAGCCGGACGATCGCGCGAGAGTGCTCGGCGACGCCGCCGCCGAGCGTTTGATCCGATCTGCCGACCGAGCGCGCGAGCGCGGCGACTACACGAGCGCGCAACCACTTCTGCAGCGCGCCGCCGACGTGTCCGAGGGCAGCCTTCACGCCCGGGCGCTTTTCGAGCTCTCGCGAGCCCTCCTGGACCTGGACGACTTCCGCGGGAGCGTCGCGGCCGCCGAGAAGGCGATGACGGCGGCAGAGGAGAACGGGGACCGCGTGTACGCCCTACGTGCCAGGCTCATTTACCTGGAGGGACTGCAATCGATCGATCCCTCGTACACCCTCGAGCGGACGCGGTCTGAGAGCGAGGCGGCCCTCGCCGAGCTCGAGCGGCTCGGCGACGTGGCAGGCGTTCGACAGGCGAAGCTCGCGGTGGCCAGCACCAACTTCTACCTCGGGAACTGCGGAGCGTGCCACGCCGTCGCGGAGGAGCTACGCGACGCCGCCGCCGAGATCCCATTCATCGAGCGTCGAGAGATCACTATGAACATCACCTTGTCCTGCTACTTCGGACCGACCCCGGCCGCCGCCGCGATCCTCATGGTCGAGCAAGCACACGAGCTCGTCGCAGAGAGCTTGATCTCACAGGCGATGCTTTCCACGGTGCGAACGGGGCTGCTGGCGATGCGAGGACTCGCCGAGGAGAGCCGCGCGGAGTCGTTCAGCGCGGACGAGCTCTGGGACGAGGTCGGGGGCGCCGAGCTGCGGCTGACGGCTAGACAGGCGGTGGGTGAGGGGGAGCGGTTCCTCGGCCGCCCCGATGTGGCGGAGGGGATCTTTCGCGCTGCGGCGGAGCAGCTGACCACGCTCGGCGAGACGGGGTTCAACTCGACGTACTCGGGGCTGCTCGCACTCTCGCTCTGCGATCAGGCGAAGTTCGACGAGGCAGAGGTGCACGCAGCGAGGAGCCGCGCGCTCGCGGCCGAGGACGACTTCGCGTCCCAGGCAGCTTGGCGGATGGCGCAGGCGCAGGTCCTCTCATACCGGAGGGACTTCGTCGCGGCGCTGGCGCGAGCGGACGAGGCCGTCGCGATCAACGGTGCGACCGACTACATCAACTGGCAGGGCGAGGGGTACGAGATCCGAGGAGTGATCTTGCTCGCCGCCGGCCGCATGCCCGAGGCGAGGGAAGCGTTCGCCGAGGCGCTCGAGCGGTACGAGCGCAAGGGAACCGTTTCCTGGGCCGAGCGCGTGCGTTCGCGCCTTGACGCGTTGGGGCCATGATGATGTCGCCGATTGCTGGGCAAGGTCTTCAAGCCAAGCATGGGCTACCCAAGGCCGACCAGCCCTCCAGGTTCGAGCCCATCCCGCTTGCTGGGCTCGGCGCGACGACCATCGATTGGGATAGATGAAGCGACGCCACCCGGCAGTCGTCTGAACGACATCCTCCACGGCGCCGATCCTGTTGATGGCGCAAAGAGATGTCCGAGATGTACTTCGAGCTGTGACGAAGGCTGCACCGAAGAAGTCGAGCGGGAACTCTCCATCCTCCGCATAACACCTGCATAACAACCCGGAAGCACTCCAAGGTACTCAGCGGTACTCAACGACACACCGTTTCCGCTCCTCAACGCCCTGACCAGCACGTTCGTCTCGCCCTTGCAAGGCGAAGGTCGGGGGTTCGACTCCCTCAGCGCCCAACCGAGAAGTAGAACTCATCGGCCCCGCGGGCAGATACTCGTGGAGGCACCCTGTTCCGGTCTGACCCATCGTGTCAGTATCGAGTTATGGCAGCGGAAGCTGCTCAGCCGTCCCGTGGCGTGTCCCGTCTCGCGTGGGTGCTGTGGGTTCTCGCCGTAGCACTCGCTATCTCCGGCGGCGTCCTCGTCACCCTCAACGGCCACCCGATCGTAGGGAACGTCACCGTTGCGACGATCTATGTATCGATGGGATTCGCCGGCGCACTGATCGCATCGCGCCAGGCCGAGAACCCGATCGGCTGGGTGCTGATCGGCTCCACGGTCGTGATCGGCCTAGCGTTCGCGACCAACGAGTATTCCGTCTACGCCACCGAAGACCCAGCATCGCCCCTACCAGGCTCGATCTGGGCCGCATGGGTGGGAACCTGGGCATGGGTGGTCGGGCTCGGGCCGATCCTCACCCTGCTGTTCCTGCTCTTCCCCGACGGCCGCCCGCCCTCGCCGCGATGGCGTCCGGTCGCCCAAGCATCCGTGGCCGCGATCGGGCTCACTGCCCTGTTCGGCGCGGTCGATCCCGAGGCCGACCTCGGAATCCCGGGCACCAACCCGCTCGGTATCGTCGCGCTTGGCTCTTCAGCGGAAGGGATCGCCGGGTTCGGATTCATGCTTCTCGTGGTGCTCGGGGTGCTCTCGGTGGCCTCGTTGTTCATCCGCTTCCGACATGCGAGAGGTGAGGAGCGCCAGCAGATCAAATGGCTCGCTCTATCGGCGACCCTCGTGACGACCTGGATCGCGCTGTCGGCGCTCGGCGAGGCGTTCGGGATCGAGTTCCTACGCGACTCAACGTTCATTGAGGTCTTCGGGGCGGTGGCGATCCTGTCGATCCCTGTCGCAGTCGGCATCGCCATGCTGCGCTATCGCCTGTACGAGATCGACGTCGTTATTCGCAAGACGGTTGTCGTCGCGGTGGTGGTGGCCTTCATCACGATCGTCTACGTCGGGATCGTGGTCGGGATCGGCGCGCTGGTCGCCGGCACGGCCACGGAAGGCCCATTGCCGATCATCGCCGCGGTCGTCATCGCTGTCGCCTTCCAGCCCGTTCGAGCAAGGGCAAACCGGATCGCGAACCGGCTCGTACTCGGCGAACGAGCGACGCCGTACCAGGTCCTGTCGGCGTTCTCCGAGCGGTTGGTCGGCGCATATGCGAATGACGACCTGCTGACCCAGATGGCCACGCTCATCGGGGAGGGAACCGGCGTTCGGCGCGCCGTGGTGTGGTTGAAGATCGATGATGACATTCGCCCGGCCGCCTCCTGGCCGCCGGAGGCCCCTGACGGGTCCCGTGCTTCGATGGAACAACCTCGCCGGCTCCTCGAAGGGGGACTGCCCGAGCTCGATGGCTCGCGCGCGTTGGAGGTGCGTCACGAGGGGGAGCTCCTCGGCGCGATTTCGGTTGACGAGCACACCGGGGAGCCCCTTTCCCACGAAGCCGATCAGCTGCTCCAACACTTGGCGTCGCAGGCGGGTTTGGTGCTGCGGAATGCCCGCCTGACGGAGGAGTTGCGCGCCCGGCTCGTCGAGTTGCAGGCCTCCAGGCAACGGATCGTGGCTGCCCAGGACGAGCGCGCGAAGCAGCTCGAGCGCAACATCCACGACGGCGCTCAGCAACAGCTCGTGGCGCTTGCCGTGAAGCTCCGCGTGGTGGAAGGGCTCGCCGAGCGGGAGCCAGCCAGGACCAAGGCCATGCTCGCCGAGCTGCGGGCCGAAGCGACTTCAGCTCTCGAGAACCTCCGCGACCTGGCCCGCGGTATCTACCCTCCGCTTCTCGCGGACAAGGGTTTGCCCACCGCGCTCGAGGCACAGGCCCGCAAGGCCCCCCTCCAGGTGAGCGTCGCGCCCGACGGCGTCGGCCGATACCCGCAGGAGGTGGAGGCGGCCGTCTACTTCTGCTGCCTCGAGGCGTTGCAGAACGTGGCGAAGTACGCACGCGCCTCGCACGCCGAGATCCGACTGTCGACGAGCGGTGGCGAAGTGGCGTTCGTCGTGGCGGACGACGGCGAGGGGTTCGACCCCAACGCGGTCCCGCACGGGAGTGGCTTGCAGGGCATGGCCGACCGACTCGAGGCGGTCGGCGGAACGCTGGAGATCCGCTCGCGGCCCGGATCGGGGACGACGGTGACCGGGCGCGTTCCCGCGGGGACGGCTGAGTAGGGGGCAGGTCAGCCGATCGCGATCGGCGCCCTCGCTGATCGGATAGAACGACTCCGCTCCGATGGACGCTCGGCGCTACCCGCCGCGCTCCTTCGTGGGATCGACGCCAAAGCCCCGGCGGACGACAGCCTTACCGCATAACACCCGCATAACAACCCGAAGGCACTTCAAGGTACTCAGCGGTACTCCACGACACAGCGTTTCCGCTGGTCAGCGCCCTGACCTCCAGGTCCGGCTCGCCCTTACAAGGCGAAGGTCGGGGGTTCGACTCCCTCAGTGCCCACCGTGCAGAAGATGAGGGAGATCATCCCGCACTTACTCGATGGCCGCCGCTCTCGCGGGCCTGGCCTGCTGGTGGTCCAGCGACCACTCACGGCCCGGAAAGCGAGTTTCACCAGTCCGAGTCGCGCCGCTCGTGCCCGGTGAACGTGCCAACCGGATGCGGCGCGCCGCGACTCCGCGACCGGTGAACGTGGAGGACGAAGAGTCCCGGCAGCCTACTCCCGTGCTCGGCGACGAACTGGACGAGACCGGTCGGCCAGACATAGTGCCGTCCGTGAGCTCCTCCACCACGACGATCGAGCCACAGAACACGCACGACTCGACCGGCCCCCTTCCCAGGGCAACGGCATGCCAACAGCTGGGTAAGGGAGCTCGCCGGTCAACTTCTCCACGACGTCACCGTGCAACGCGACCGCGGTCCGGGCCTTCGCGGACAGGCCTTCTTTCGACCTTCAGCTCGATCCCGTGGACTCGCACGGCTCTGGTGCACAACACCTGCATAACAACCCGGACGCACTTCAAGGTACTCAGCGGTACTCCAAGGTAGAGCGTCTTGCCTGCTCAACGGCGCGACACGCGGATCGCCGACCTCCGCGGCGCGGAGGCTATCATCCGCGGGGTCGAGGCCCGCGGGAGAAGGAGGCCTGCGACGGGTTTCCGGCTTGCCATCGCCATGGCTTTCGCATTCGCGATCACGAACGGGTTCCACGACGCCTCGAACGCGATCGCGACGCTCGTTGCGACGCGGGTGGCCCGGCCCGTGCAGGCGATCATCCTCGCAGCCATATGCAACCTCTTCGGACCGCTCCTCCTGGGCGCGGCGGTCGCCGACACGATCGCGAACATCGTGACGGTGCCGGCCGACGAGGAGGTCATGGTCGTGGGCGCCGGGCTCACCGGCGCTGTGGTCTGGAACGTGATCACCTGGTGGCGTGGGATCCCGTCGAGCTCCAGCCATGCTCTTGTCGGCGGACTCGTGGGTTCCGCCCTCGCGACGGCAGGCGTGAGCGCGGTGAACTGGGGCGGGATCGAACACGGACGTCCGGTCGGGGTGTTCGGCGCCCTGATCGCGCTCGCGATATCGCCGGTGCTCGGGTTCGCGGCGGCGGCCGTGTTGCTCCGGATCGCGCGTCGCGGGCTCCGCCGCGCCTCGGTGCGCATCGACGGCGTGATCCGGAGCGCGCAGTGGGTGACCTCTGGATGGCTCGCCTTCAGCCATGGTGCGAACGATGCGCAGAAGGCGGTCGGCATCATGGCCGCGCTCCTGCTCGCGACCGGACGCACGACCTCGCTACAGGCGCCCACGTGGGTCACGCTGGCGTGTGCGTTCGCCCTGACGCTCGGCACCGCGATGGGCGGCTGGAGCATCGTGCGGACGATCGGGAGTCGCATCGTCCGACTGCGGCCTCTCGATGGACTCGTCAACCAGGCGAGCTCCGCCGGGGTGATCCTCGCGTCGTCGGTGATCGGTGCTCCGGTCAGCACCTCGCAGATCGTCGCGTCGTCGGTGGTTGGGGTGGGCGTCGGGCGGCGCCGCACCCGACATGTGAACTGGAGGATCGTGTCAGGCATCGGGTTCGCGTGGCTGACGACCATGCCGGCTGCCGCCGCGCTCGCCGTAGTCTCGCTCCCAGTCTGGAGGTGGCTCGCTTGAAGCTCCCATGGTTCGTGCCCGAAGACCGCGACGTGATCGGGCTGCTGCGTGCGCAGGCCTCCATCACGATCGAGGGTCTGGAGGCGTTCGTCGCGTGGTCGGTTTCCGGCGGCGTCGGCGATGCCGATCGGGTCCGCGCGCTCGAGCACGAGGCAGACGATCGCAAGCGCGACGTGCGGGCCGCCCTCACCGAATCGTTCACGACGCCTCTTGACGCCGAGGATCTCTACACGATGTCCGAACGGCTCGATGGCGTGATGACGGGCGCCAAGAATGTCGTGCGCGAGGCAGAGGTGATGGGGATCCCCCCCGACGACCATGTCAGCGAGATGGCCGAATACCTGCTCGAAGGGGTCCGGAGGTTGGACGACGCGTTCAGTCGTCTCACGAAGGCCGGCGCGAAGGAGCACGGCCCGGCCACCGAGGCGGCGGACGCGGCCATCAAGGCGCAGCGACAACTTGAGCGTGTCTACCGGGACGCCGCGTCGGCCCTGATCAAGGTCGACGACCTCCGTCAGGTGATGGGGCGACGGGAGCTCTACCGTCGGATCTCCCGCCTCTCAGACGAGGTCATCGAGGTCGCCGAGCGCGTCTGGTACGCGACGGTGAAGGAAGGCTGAGGTGAGGCGCGCTGAGGGCTCCGGGTCGTCCAGCCGCGCTTGAGCTTCTCTTGGCCGGCATACGTGCTCGATCGCAAAACTCTTGCATAACAACCCGAGGGCACGCCAAGGTACTCGGACGTACTCAAGCCCCTGACCCGCAGGTTCGTCTCGCCCTTACAAGGCGAAGGTCGGGAGTTCGCCCACCAAGAGAAGGCCCAGTTCAGGAAGTTCCGCGTCCGTGTTTCCACCCGGAGCCGGGCAAGGCCGCGCGAAGGATGCGCGGCGGATGCTTCGCAACTCCGGCATGCTTCGTAGTGAGTTGGACCGACTGCCCGAAGGAGCAACGCACCGTTAGCGTGTCGTCTACAAGCTGAGATTCCTACTCCCGGGTGGGCCATCTCTGGAATCTCCCGGAGCGGCCACGTATACCCGGACAGAGGGGGCTCCGCATGGACCGTTCGGGCTCGACGCGTAAGACCTGCGTCATCGTCTTCGTATTCTTCCTGTTGTTCGCCATCACTGCATCCCCTGCAAGCGCTCAGGACAGCAAGGGGGTCGATTTCTGGCTCACGTTCCCCGGCAACTTGGGCGCCGGGGAGCTCTCCTTGTTCATCACGGGTGATACCGCCACCAGTGGGACGGTTTCCATCACTGGTCTGTCCTTTACCGCTCCGTTCACGGTGACGCCGGGGACGGTCACGACCGTCGGGTTGCCATCATCCGCAGGGCTTCAATCCTCGGACGCGATCCAGGACCTGGGCATACACGTGACCGCCAACGCCGAGGTCGCTGTCTATGGGCTGAACCGAGTCCAGTTCACGACCGATGCGTATCTCGGATTGCCAACGGACGCGCTGGGTACGGACTACATCAATCTCGGTTACCAGAACGTCGACGTGGTCAACGCCACGCAGTTCGGAATCGTCGCGACACAAGACAGCACCTCTGTGACCATAACGCCGACCGTGACGACCGATGGGCACACGGCAGGCACCCCCTATTCGATCAACTTGAATCAGGGGCAAACGTACCTGCTGCGGAATCCAGATCCGGCCCCCGCGGACCTCTCCGGCACGCTCATCCAGTCCTCGAAGCCAATCGCCGTGTTCGGAGGTCATCAATGCGCGAATATCCCGCCGGGACGCGTCGCGTGCGACCAACTCGTCGAGGAGCTCCCCCCGGCGACCGCGTGGGGTTTGAACTTCGTGAGCATGCCGCTCGCCACGAGGACCGGCGGCGACACGTTCCGTGTGCTGGCGTCACAGGACGCAACGACGGTGAAGTTGAACGGCGCGACCGTTGCGACACTGAACCGCGGGCAGCTTCACGAGCAAATCGTCTCGGGACCCGCCCAGATAACGGCCGACAAACCTGTGTTGGTGATGCAGTACTCCAACAGCACGTCCTTCGACAACGTGACCTCAGATCCCTTCCAGATGATGATCCCGCCTTACGAGCAGTTCCTCGCCGGGTACACGGTGTCCACACCCGCCTCAGGGTTCGCGCTGAACTTCATCAACGTCGTCGCGCCCGATGCTGCGGTGGGGGCGATCACCCTCGACGGTTCCGCAATCCCTTCGGCATCCTTCACAGCAATCGGCGGGTCCGGGTTCTCTGGCGCGCAGGTGCCTGTAGACCTCGGTTCGCACACGCTGTCTGGGCCGCTGCCGTTCGGGGTCCACAGCTACGGGTTCGCTGACTTCGACTCCTACGGCTATCCAGGCGGGCTCTCACTCTCGGAGATCGCGCGCGTCGCGAGCGTGACTTTGGCGCCCAAGACGGCGAGCAACCAGATCAACACCCAGCACTGCGTCACCGCTACCGTCAAGGACCAGAACGGCAACCCCCTGCCGGACATCCGCGTCGACTTCGGCGCTTCCGGGGCGAACGCAGCGACCGGCTTCGCGTCCACCAACGCAAGCGGAGAGGCACAGTTCTGCTACACCGGCGCGAACCCCGGCGACGACATCATCACCGGGACCGTCGGGGCGTTGTCCGATACTGCCTCGAAGACCTGGGAGGAAGGTTCTGGGACCGGGGCCGACCTGTCGGTCGCCAAGACCGACTCTCCCGATCCCGTCAGACGGGGGAAGAAACTGACCTACACGATCACGGTATCCAACCTTGGACCTTCGGACACTACGGACGTCATGCTCGAGGACACCCTGCCGCGAGGCGTGAGATTCCTCTCGGCGGTAGCCAGTCAAGGGAGCTGCTCCAGAGTCGGAAGATCCATCACCTGTCGGCTCCAGTCGATCGCCAGCGCCAACTCCGCCACCCTCAGAGTCGAGGTGCGCCCAAACAGCTGCGGCCCCAAGACCAACCGCGCACGGGTCACGGCGAGCGAGATGGATCCTGACCTGACGAACAACTCAGCCAGATCCGTAACGAAGGTGATCAGGTGCGGGGACGATGACGACGATGATGACGATGACAATGACCGTTCGGTCGGCAGCGGGGAGGCGCTGACCACCCAGGGCTAGACGATGGCAGCATTGCGATTTTCGGCTTCGAGCGCTCGCGCGGCCCCAGCGGCTCGGCGTTTCCAGCCAGTGATCGCGTTTCCGTCGTCGGCCTGTCGCCCGTCGAGCAATCGCCGAGCTGGACGCTCTCGGGGAGTCAAGCGAGCTGGACAGTGATTCGGCGTAGCGACCCGGGATTCTGAGATGCCCCCTCTCGGAGGGAGCGGTTCCTCAACTGCGCTCCACGATCGTCGCAGGCCCGAACTGACGCTTCATCCCGCCGGGCCTTCTCGGATCACACCGCGAACCTCGTCCAGCGAGATCCCGGGCTCCAACGCGGTCATCCACCAGTTGGCGCCGGCCTCGGCGTACGGGGCGACATCGCTGCCCGGGCGCAGCTCGACGGCAATGTCGTAG
Organism: Actinomycetota bacterium; assembly: GCA_035697485.1. Classification (NCBI taxonomy): domain Bacteria; kingdom Bacillati; phylum Actinomycetota; species Actinomycetota bacterium. Next base: position 1,555 of record DASSCU010000057.1, on the reverse strand, counting down.
GGCGCCGGGTTGTCGCCGCGCAGGTCGCGCACGGCCGCGACCGCCTGCGCGAACTCATCCACGTTCTCGAGGTTCACCGGGAAGAAGCCGTCGTAACGGGCGGCACGACGCAGCGGCTTGACGTTCCCCGGGAACCCCGCGGTCCACACCGGTACCCGCGGCCGTTGCACCGGCCGAGGCAGAAACTGCACGTCATCGACCAAGTAGTGCCTGCCGCGATGGTTGACCGCCTCGCCGGACCAGGCAGCCAAGAGGATCTTGAGAGCCTCGTCGAGCATCTGGCCGCGCACCCGGTCATCGAGCTCCTCCCCGGTCTTCGAGAACTCCGCGGCGAACTGGTCCCCGCCCAGACCAACACCGAGGATGAGGCGGCCACCGCTGAGCACGTCCAGGCTCGCGGTTTCCCGTGCGACCTTGGCGGGCCGGCGGCGCGCCAACGGTGCGACCATGGGGCCCAGCCTCACCCGTTCGGTGGCAGCGGCGATCGCCGCCAGCGTGATCCACGGGTCGGCCACGCCCCGAATCGGCTCACGCCAGCGGAGCTGATCCCACACGAACACCCCGTGCCAACCCCGCTCCTCCGCCTCGGCGGCCAGTCGTGCGACCACGCCCGGGTCGGCAAGCTCCTCGAACAGCGGCAACCACAGTCCGGAACGCATGGCGTCAGCCGGAGCTCACGCCCTCGTGGGCGTCGGCCGCCCGCTGGAGCTCGGCGACATCGATCTTGCCCATCTTGAGCATCGCCTCCATGGCGCGGCGCGCACGCTCCGGATCGGGATCTCCAACGAGCTCGTTCAGCTGGCGCGGAACGATCTGCCACGACAGCCCGAATGGGTCTTTGAGCCATCCGCACGGGCCCGGCTCGCCTCCGTCCGCCGTGAGCGCATCCCACAGCCGGTCGACCTCGTCCTGGTCCTCGCACTCGATGACGAACGAAACCGCCTCGTTGAAGCTGAAATCCGGCCCGCCGTTGAGGCCCTGGAAGTGCTGGCCATTGAGGGTGAAATCGACCGTCAGGACCATCCCGGCCGGCCCGCTGGGCGTGTCGGCAGGGGAGCGCCAGACCTTGTCCACGCTGCTGCCCGGCAGCAGGCTCGTGTAGAACCTGGCCGCCTCCTCAGCTTTGCCGTCGAACCAGAGGCAGGGAAAGGGGTTGCGCATCTTGTCCTCCTGTGAGCGTCCGTTTGCCATTACCTCATCGCAGGATAGGACGGCACAGGCGCACCGAACTCATCGATGACGGCGGTCTTGGCTTGCCACCTGCACCAGCGGACGAAGGCAGGGCCCGCGGCGCGATCGCGGCGGGCGCCGTTACCCCTCGCGCGGCGCGGCGCCCGCCTAGGGGTCGCCTCAGCCCCAGGCGATACGTCGCTTCGATCTGGACAAGGCGCCTGACAGCTTTCGCCCCTTTCGACTGGTTCCCGACAGGGGCACGAACCTCCGCAGACACGACAGGGCTGGGCGTGGCGCTCCTGTAGCCACCTTGAAGAAGCCGAAGCTGTGGGTGCGGTCCTCGGAGGCCTGCTCGCTGAATGACCGGATGGACGCCTTGATC